>JBDTBI010000365.1:0-8290 GCA_039924215.1 Acidobacteriaceae bacterium | reverse complement strand
GGCGGACCAGATGCAGCATTGGCTGCACATGCAACTGAAACCCTACGGAATCACTGAAACGCAGTACAACTCTCTGCGGATTTTGCGCGGGGCCGGAAAAGACGGCTTGACCTGCGCGGAGGTTGGGGAACGGCTCATCAGTCAGGACCCCGACATCACGCGGCTAATGGGGCGGCTGGAGCGGCAGGGGTTGGTGCGAAGAGAGCGTGGCGTGAAAGACCGGCGGGTGGTGGTGACGAAGATTACCAGCGCAGGATTGCAGCGGTTGAAGGAACTTGATCCAGTGGTTACAAATACTGTGGATGCGCTTTTGGCACATCTTTCCAAAAATGAATTGAAAAATATGATCGATCTGTTGGCGCGGGCCAGGTGGAACCCGAAGGTGTCAAGCTAGAGCGAATCCATTTTCATCCGATATTGTCGCTGCGATGCGGCTCCAGTCCGTGGGTCAAGGGCGAATCCGGCTCAGGTTAAGCTCCTGCGGCGAGGGCTTTCCGCCATTTGAGTTCGCAGGCGGCTGTTTCAACAACTGATGGTGCAGGCAATACAGGGCCAGTTCGAGGCGATCCGACACTCCAAGTTTGTCGTAAATCTTGCGCAGGTAATTCTTGACAACCTGTTCGGTTGTGCCAATTTTGTAGGCAATTTCCTTGTTGCGCATTCCCTGGGTTACGCAGGCGATGATGGAAAGCTCCTTCGGCGAAAGTCGGGGTTGCAGGCGTGGGTTGGTTAACGTATTCGCCTCCGCGCGATAGGCGTCGATGACCCAACTGACCGACTGGTTATCGATCCACGTCTCACCTTCAGCAATCTTGCGAATGCATCGAATCAGCAAATCCGGCGAGATTGAGCGTGAGATGACGCCACGGACGCCGCGGCGATACAGGTCGACAATGAAATTCTCGCTGTTCTCGCTAACTTGGACGACCAGTTTTGCGTTTGGAGCGCGACGCAACAAATCTGGAATGGCTTCTGCCTGGCCGGAAATAATCCCACCGTCGAGCAGCACAATATCCGACGGAAATCGTTCCAGAGCAGCCAGCAAGCCAGGATAGTTCTCGGCCTGCGCGACCACGCGCATATCGTCCTCAACTGCAAAAATTTTGCGGATCCCGACCCTGTAGATGGCTTGTGAGTCCGCCAAAAGAATGCGAATTCCGGAGGTTTCCTCAGGAACGACCGGGGCGCCATGGTCCAAGCCAGCCTCTAGCCTGGGCTCCGGGTCTGGATCTGAACCGAGATGCGAATTCGTGTTTTTCTTGGGAGAATCGGCAGAAATCACAGGCATGGTGCCTCAGGAAAGCATTTCGTAGTTATCGATTACCGTGGCAACTTCCACTCTCGCTGGACCTTTTCTATACGAACGAACCACCCGGCCCCTACACCGCACCCGCACATCGTCAGGTGTACCCAGTGCAGTCGAAGGCATGATCATTTCCACCTCAATAGCACTACCCGCGTCCAATATCCGAGAACAAGCAAGCAGCACGCCGCTGGCCGAGACATTAATGGTTTCGGCGTCCTCACTGCCCTGAGCGGTCTGAATCTGAACCTTCATCCGCACAGGAAAACGAACGGAATTCCGCAATTCCAACACGGAACCCGGATGCGCGTTCTGGGCTGATTCATGCACCGGAATGACTCCAGATAAATTTTTCAAAACTGGCAGAGCCAGAAATACAAGTATTTTCTGTGAACTCAGAATACATCGGTCGGTCACATTTGCACAGTTACTTTTATGAGTCACCACAGTAACGCTACGGTAATTAGCGAAAATAGATACGCTTCGCTGTATCTCTTTGCAATAAAACGATATCGTCGCAATTGAGTGGCGGCGTTCAGGCCCGTCGCCCAAAAAAACGTAGCGGTCCTTTTCCTTTTCCCACAGGATAAGCGTGACGAACGACACCAGAAACGTACTCTTTGGCGGTATGCACGGCTGCCTCCGCTTCATCTCCCAGGGCAATAAGCGACGGATGTATCTGTCAGGGCCGCCAGCTCCGCCAAATTGGGAGTCATCCAGTCCGCGCGAGCTAACCACTCTGCCGGCCTGCCGACATGACGCCCAATCCGTCAGCCTCAATTAAGTCCTTTCCAGAGCTTGATTTAAGGATGGGATCGAACGCAACTGGAACTTTCTGCCGGTGGCGAAGCCGGGCTGCGACCGCCCGGGCGACGGAAGCAGCACCAAGCATGCCTACTTTAATTGAGCCGATACAGGCATCCTCGCCAGACCATCGAGCGTCTCAACGACGATACCAGCGTCTACACCATAGATCTGGCGCGACACCTTACATGGATTGAACTGTCAACGCCGTGCTACACGCCATGCCATAGACCCCAAGGGTGGCAAATGTTTTCAAGTCAGCCAGCACCCCCGCACCGGCTGATGGATCGTACCCCGCAATGGAAAGAACGATTGGAGGGGACGATGAAAGGGTGGGGGGAACGAGGGAAAGGCATCGCGACCGGAACATGAGGACGGTGAAGGAAAGGCTGCGCTTACATTTTCTCCGCGCAATACACCTTCAGGAGAACCGGTATAACGCACTTTATTGAGTACCACAAATGAGAGGAAATTACAAACGAATTTTTTAGATAAACCTTTTTATTTCTTTGACTTAGCTTCTCTACGCAGATAGACTTAAGGTGTTTCCAAAACCATGAGAATTCTTAGCGAAAACTCGATTCTGAAAACTCATTCTCCTACGTCGGTTCGCCGCATCTTTTCCATCACAGCGGGCTTGATTTTTGGTCTCGTCCTCAGCTTGAGCAGTCTCCACTCCAAGCGGCCAACCGCCTCCGTGCTTTCTGAGGCAGGCCCAGGGGGAAAGCTCTCCGTTTCGTCGAAAACATCCTCTTCCAGTACGCATAGAAAGCCACTCGACTGGCACCAGATTGGCCTGGCATCGTGGTATGGCCCGCGTTTCCAGGGAAAAGAAACCGCCAATGGCGAAACCTTCAACATGTATAACTTGACCTGCGCCCACAGGTCGCTGCCCCTGGGGACTTGGCTGAAGGTAACAAATCTCCACACCCACAGGTGGATCGTGGTTCGGGTCAATGACCGGGGACCCGTCCCAGACACGAGGATCGTGGACCTTTCCTCGGAAGCAGCTCGTATGCTGGGAATGAGAGAGCGGGGCGTGACCCGCATCCGGCTGGACGTGATCGATCCGAAGCAGTCGGTTGAGATTGCCCGCCTCGACAAGCTTCGCCTGGCACGTCTGGCTGCAGCGCAGCAACTCCCCACCGACTCCGGTGAATAAGATTCACTGAACATTGAAGTCAGGTTGGACGATCCGTCCTGGCTGGCAGCTTGCATCGATAGCAGCTCGCCAGCTTGAATATCCCTGTGCGGCAACCCTATCCTAAAAATGGGGCAGCCCAGATCCCCAAAATAGTCCTGAATGGATGGGCCTCGGGTAGAAGTACGTCGCCCGGAGCGACTCTTTACAGCTTTTCGTGAAAGTCGCAAACGGAGCAGGAGATATATACGCCGCCCGGCACGCCACGCTCCCGATCCTTCACGCGTTTCACGATGCGGGTCGGTTTTGAGCACTTCGGACAATCCGTGCTCTTCGTGGTATCCATTTCTTTTCTACGGTCGCCCGTTTTCGCAATCTTCGCCATACTATTCCCTGTCTCCTTCAGCTTGGGATCGAGACTTGATCCTCCACACCCGTTTCGACTCGCACGATTCGCTTCGGCGGAATGCCGAAAGCGTATCCGAATGAAAGAGAAGTCGGTGGGAAAATCGGCCCTGAAACGAGCCAGAGCGGTCGCAAATCACCTACGAAAATTAGTGTACACGAAGCGGTGAATCCGCACACACAACCGAGCGCGGACGGCTATGGGGTATTCTTTGGCCTCTGCTCCATCTCCGTCTCAGCTGGCTCGTTGGAGGAAGCGGACGGGCTCGGCCCCGCGGAATCCTCTGGATCTGGACTCGATGCTGGGCTCGAAGCTGGGCTTGAAGGATCCGCCTGTACCGAGGGGATTTGCTCTGGCACCGCCTGCGCCAGAGTTGGATCAGGTTCATCTGGCAGATTTTGAGCAACTGGCAGATTCTGGGTGGGTGCCGACACGCTCGGCGGCGGCGCTTGCTGCATAGGATGGCCAAGGTCCACAGGAAGCCCAGCCGGTTCCAGCTCCGGCTGGCCATATTTCCACGCCAGATCCCGGGTCATCCGAATCAAAATATATAGCCCAAGCCACAAGACAATGAGTGCGACCAGGCTGGCTTCGGGACCAAACTCACCGCCTGTCAACCATGCGGGTCCATCAACATAGGTGCGGATCACACTGGAGGCGTGGCGGTTGCCTGCCAGAGGCTGGCCGAAGAGAATGCCAATACCCGCTACCCAGGCGAAATGCAGTCCCCAACCAAGCCAAAGAGCATGCGTTCGTAGATAGGCGACCGATAACAAGACGGCTGCCACGGCGCTGATCCACATGGCTGTCGGATTTGCGCCAGGCGTTTCCATGCGCAGCAGGCCAAAGAATATGCCGGCAAGAATGGTTGCGGTGAATGGGCCGGTGGTTTCAATCAGCTTTTGAAATGGATATCCGCGGAATGCAATCTCTGCCGCTAGGGTGCCTGCGGCCGTGGCCAGAACTTCCAATACCAGCAACTTCCAAGCGTGGGAGGACGTTGAAAGCTGCACATAAAAAGTACCGGCCAGCGCGGCGATGAGGATTACCGTCACGACCATCCCCCAACCCAGAGCCGCACCGAGCACGATCTCGCGTGGGGTTCCCGGCCGCCGGCCAAGTCCCATTGCCTTGAGCGGTGCCCGCTTGTTATCCCAGGACAGTTCCATATACCCGTAGCCAATGATTAGCAGAAAAATCGCAAATACGTTTCGAATCAGAGGAAACGCCGCACCTCGGCTGAAGCCATGCGCAGCGATAGACGACAGGTAATAGACAACGATGACCCATCCGGATCCCAGCAGAAACCGGAGAAACGCACTCCCGCGACCTGGACCACGAAGCAAACTCATAGACAGACTCCGCTGCATGAAAACTGCGACAGATAGGCAGCGGAATCATTCCCATGAGGGCAAATGCCCCAGAGAAATGCCGCACCATTCCCTGCCGGATAACGAGCGGGAGTGATAGGCCTGCTTGTTCTGAGCACCGTTTATCCTTCGGTATAGAATTGCGCCATATTGCGGAACTTGGAGATTCGTTCGCGCACCAGTTCGTCGGGAGAGAGTCGTTTCAGTTCAGTCAACTGGAGTTGGAGCGCGTCTTCGAGCAGTTTCATGGCTTGCTCCGGGTTATTCTGCGCGCCTCCTGCTGGCTCCGGCACAATGACATCAATACAGCCCAACCGTAATACATTTTCCGAGTTGGTCCGCAAAGCCTCGGCCGCCAATGAACGCTTGCTTGCGTCGCGCCACATGATGGAGGCGCATGCCTCGGGAGATATCACCGAATACACCGCGTTTTCCAGCATCAGCACGCGATCGGCAACGGCCAGCGCCAGTGCTCCGCCGGAGCCGCCTTCACCAGTGATCGTCGCAAGAATTGGAACACGCAGCCGCGCCATCTCCCGCAGGTTGCGGGCAATGGCTTCCGCCTGTCCCCGTTCTTCCGCACCCAATCCCGGGTTTGCACCAATAAGGTCGATGAACGTAAACACAGGACGACCAAATTTTTCGGCAAACTTCATCGCTCGCAAGGCCTTGCGGTAGCCTTCTGGATTCGGCATGCCGAAGTTGCGTTGGACCTTCTCCCTGGTCGTGCGACCCTTCACGTTGGCGATTACCAGAACCTGCTCGCCGTGGAACCGGGCCATACCACAAGCCATCGCAAGATCGTCGCCAAAAGCACGATCACCATGAATCTCACTAAAGTCGGTAAATAATGACTGGATAAATTCCATCGGATACGGGCGCTTTGGATGGCGCGCCAACTCCGTCTTCTGCCAGGCCACACTGAGGTCTTCGGCTGGCGTTTCTGTCGAGTTGCCTGCTACATTCTCTGCCATCATGGTGAAACTTCGATTCTAGTGGCCTTGGCGTCCGCGTACAACTCCAGGTGTTAGATTCCAAACCCGGGTGCCGCGGATAGCAACCCTACGCCTTCGCAACTATATTTCACCTCCACTCTGGAATCGTGTGCTTTTGGCATCTCCCGTGACCCCCGTAAGCCCCCTTTCACGGCTCCAGGCGCTGTATTTCTGCATCGAAAATAGAATGAAAGGATCGGAACAGCCGAAGATGTTGCATTGCATGGGTTCTGCGCCTGCCGAAAATCATGTGACGGCTTGCTCTGAAAGAGAATCATAATGGCCCAATTCTTTCGCCCCTTCCTTTATTTTCTTTTTCACATCGGGTATTTCGGGCCATTCGTCCTGGGAATTCTGGACTCGTCGTTCCTCGTGCTGCCATTCGGAAATGACCTTCTCGTTGTAGGCTTGGTCGCGCACCATCACGCAGGGTTGGTCTTTTATGTTGCTTCAGCGGCCTGCGGCTCTACGGTGGGAGTCTTCCTGCTGTCCAGTGTGGCCCGCAAATTTGGCGAAGAGGGGATTCGAAAGGTAGCAGGGCAAAAAAGGTTCAACAAGCTCAAGAAGCAAATTGGCGATCGATCCGGGGTCGCGGTTGCCATCGGATGTCTCGCTCCCCCGCCCTTTCCGTTCACCATGGTGATTGCCGCCGCCAGCGCCCTTGGGTATTCCTTGTGGCGCATCGCCGTTATCAACTTTGTCTCCCGAGCGGTGCGCTTTGCCATTCTTGGATATCTGGCGATCAAGTTCGGTACGTCTATTTTGCGCATCGCCAAGTCGCCTGTATTTGTTTGGAGCATGGTTGTGTTCATCGCCCTGTGTCTGTTGGCCAGCGCCTTTTCCATCTGGCACTGGGTCCGGTCGACCAGGTCGGACAAACAGTCGGGCAAGACTCCCCGACTGACAGCCAAATAGGGATTCACAGCGAAGACTTGAAAACGTGGGGACTGGAACTGTGCGACCGGTTTTACTGGTTCACGGCGCTGGCCAGAAATCCTCCATCCACGACAAGCACCTCTCCAGTAACAAAGGAGGCTGCATCGGACGCCAGATAAATGGCTGCCCCCACCAGCTCCTCAACCTTACCGAAGCGACCCATCGGAGTTCGCAGAAGCAACTCCTTCCCGCGGCCAGAGCTATCGAGCAGTTCCGTGTTGAGTGCGGTGCGGAAGACGCCGGGAGCGATCGCATTGACACATACGCCATGGCGCGCCCACTCAATGGCAAGAGATTTGGTCAGAGACGCCACGCCTGCCTTGCTGGCGGCGTAAGCGGCAACCTCATAGAACGCCACAAAACTGGTGAGGGAGGCGATATTGATAATACGGCCGCGACCGCGTTCGATCATGTGGCGGCCAAACACCTGACAAGAGCGCAGCGTGCCGGTCAGGTTTGTGTCGAGAATATTCTGCCAGAGCGATTCCTCCATCTCCAGCGTCGGAGTGCGTCTGGTAATGCCGGCACAATTCAGCAGAATATCCACGCCGCCGAACTTGGAGATCGTCTCGTTTAGAACCTGTTCCAGGGAGTCACGATCGCCTACATCCGAGGTCACAGCGAGGGAACGCCTTCCAAGAGACTCGATCTGTGTTGCGGTTTCGGTCACCTGTTCCGCGCGACGAGACGTAGGCACCACATCCGCCCCCGCCTCTGCGAGCCCCAATGCAAGCGCCTTGCCTATCCCCGAAGTTCCTCCGACCACCACTGCAACTTTGCCGCACACATCCAGTCCCTTGATTCCGTTGGTCGTCATTCGATGTCTTGTCTCCAGCATCAGAATATCGTCTTCAGCGGAACAATTTTCACGCATCAACGTAAAAAGCGGTGACGCGACTGCTCTCCACCCCTAACCTGACCATATTCCAGCAGTGTGACGATCAGGACTCCGCCGGCGATATTGCCCAGGACCGCCGGTAATAGCCAGCGGAAATATTGCGACGCTGCAACCTGATGCTGGAGCACGGCCGCTAGTATTTCACCGCTGCTGGCGACGCAATGCGCAAAGTGGCCGAGACCAACAAGAAATGTGAGCAACCAGATCAGCATCACCGACCCTGTAATCGAGTGGCTCCCGCTGACGAGCCAGGCCACGAGGGCAATAATCCATCCACCGATCACCGCACTCCAGAAAATGTGACTGCTGCTTAGGTTCGTTGCTTCTTGGCCGAATTGAACCATCGCATTCACATACTCCGGACGCAGCGCCCCCGTCCGGACAGCCAGCATCGCGAATACAAAGGCTCCTACCAAGTTGCTGGGCAACACGATTGC
>JBDTBI010000364.1:0-2523 GCA_039924215.1 Acidobacteriaceae bacterium | reverse complement strand
GAGAGGGAACCTTGATATGCATCAGGTTGGTTGGAAAGCCTGCCGATCCTAGCAGAAAATGCACCTGCAAAACGCCGGACGCCGGTGCGGCCACGGTTTGCCGGTGTTTTCTATAAGGGCGGAGGATTTGCGCCCGCTGATGGCAGGGAAGTCGCAGGCCGTTCGCTGGAACACCCACGGTTAAACTTCAAAGGCCGGTGAATGAGCTAGCCAAAAAGTTCAATGGTGATGCCGATATTTCCTACATCCACGGAGAAAGGCTCAGTCGTGCTTTCAAGATTCCAGGCCATGTGAGATCCATCAGGCTCCCACCCGTATTTGAGTACCCCTTGCTTTTCAATTTCCATCGTCAGCGAAGATGCTCGTCTTCCCGCCTGAAACGCGTCCAGTAGTCTTACGTGCAGTTCATCGCTAACAAAGAGTGTTGCTTCGAGCATTGCGGGGCTGGCAGGATAAAAGTCGCCCGCCTCCGATGCCGGACAGAACACCAGTTCGCCAATCTTAGATTCCGATAGATTGAGCTTTTTAACGATTTCTGGCTTCAATGTGCTCTTTTGCTTCAGCCATACCCGAAGATTACAGGCTTGCCGCTTACTGAACAGCGAGCGACTCGTTTTGGATGCAAAGATGTGTCCATCGCCAATTTCCAGCACATCATTAGTCGAGTCTGGTAAGCAGTCGAGGAGGAGGATCGGAAAGGCGTCATCTCCGTCGGTGATCCATACAAGTTGGGCACTTTCAGGTTTTGTTCTTAGCTGCATGTTGCTCCTTTTACTGCTCCCTTCGCATAGCGGCTCCGCCGGAATTGGACTGTGTACCAAACTGTGTACCACGGCGAGCGCTATTTGTGTCCAGCGAGCGCTAGCGCGATTTTCGAGCAAGAGAAAAGCCCACTGATATAGCAGGCTTTAGCGGAAGATAGTTGGTAGCGCTAACGGGAATCGAACCCGTGTTTTAAGATTGAGAATCTCACGTCCTAACCCCTAGACGATAGCGCCGGGTGCCCTTCTCACTATAACGAACCGCATCCTCTGCCACAACCAGGGATGCCGATTTGGGAATTTGCTGGATTCGAGCCATCTCAGCACCCATTCCGACGGTGTGAGATGTTTGACAAACGCCTTGTGCGGCTCTACCGTGGCTACGGCGGCCCTCCATACGATTGTGGAGGTTATCGAACCCACCCACGCCTAAAGGATTGAAAATGCGAAGAAACTTTTCTGCTTGTGTACTTTTGCTGTTCTTTGTTTCTTTTTTTTCTGCTGCCCCGCAAATCAACGCCCAGTCCGCAAAGAACCTGGGGCCGAAGCCCATCACGCCTGCAATGGAGCGCAAGGTGGACGCAATAGTGCGGAAACTGACGCTGCGGCAAAAAATTGAGCTGCTCGGCGGCGAAGACAGCATGTTTACGCACAGCGAACCTAGAATCGGATTGCCGCTGCTGAAAATGTCAGATGGGCCAATGGGCGTGCGTACATGGGGTCCCTCCACGGCGTATGCCGCTGGCATTGGGCTCGCTGCCAGCTGGGACACCTCATTGGCGGAGAAAGTGGGAGTGGGGCTGGGCGAGGATGCCCGCGCGCGCGGAGTGAATTTTCTCCTTGGCCCTGGAGTCAACATCTATCGCGCTCCCATGGATGGGCGCAACTTTGAATTTTTCGGGGAAGATCCCTACCTGGCCAGCCAAATTGCGGTGGGCTACATCGACGGCGTACAGAGCCAGGGAGTGAGCGCCACGATCAAGCACTACGACGCGAACAATTCCGAGTACGACCGGGGGCAGATCAATACCATCATCGACAAGCGTGCGCTGCGGGAGATTTACCTGCCGGCGTTTGAAGCGGCGGTCAAGCAGGCCCATGTGGGCGCTGTGATGGATTCGTACAATCTGGTCAACGGCGAACATTCCACGCAAAATAAATTCCTTAACATTCAAGTGCTACGAAAAGACTGGGGTTTTCGCGGCATCGTCATGTCCGACTGGGGCGGGGCACATGATGCCATTGCCGTCGCGAACGGCGGGCTCGATCTGGAAATGCCTTCCGGCAAGTACATGAATACCGAAAACCTGCTGCCCGCCATACAGAATGGACAGGTGAAGGTCGCCACCATCGACGAGAAAGTCCAACGCATTTTGCGCACAGCCATGCAATTCGGCTTTTTTGATCGAAAGCAGGCCAACCGGAAAATTCCCCTTTACAACCAGCACGGCGACCAGATCGCGCTGGAAGCTGCCGAAGAAGGTGCAGTGCTGCTAAAGAACAAAGGCCACTTGTTGCCGCTGAATCGTCATGCTATCCACTCCATCGCCGTTCTAGGGCCGGACGCGTATCCAGCCGTGCCCACCGCCGGGGGCAGCGCCAACGTCGATGCGTTTGCTCCGGTAAGTTTTATGACCGGACTGAGTGACTCCTTGCATCCGGACGCCAAGGTCTATTGGAACGCGGGGGTTGAAACCTCGGAGGACATTTTCAAAAATACGAAGTGGTGCATCGACACAGACTGCCGCAATCCGGGCCTGCA
>JBDTBI010000363.1:0-4271 GCA_039924215.1 Acidobacteriaceae bacterium | reverse complement strand
TCTCGAAACGATCGCGCTCCTGATAAGCCAGATCGTCACTACACCAGACGAGCCCGATGGCTATCTTCATCGGATCTTCGGCGAACAGCTTGGTTTATCGAGAGCTCTGAACTTCACGGAGACATCGGTGCCAGTTTCAAACATATTTGGCTCAAGCGCCAAGCTTCGCCTTGTGGACTGGAATACTCATGGGAATCCGGTCGCACACATCTGTAAACGTGTCTTCCCGTGGCATCAAGGGCTAAAGACGGAGAAAGCTCCCGAAGCCTACGAGCATCTGAACATGGGCTCTGGCGCACCGCCAAAGGAGCTCTATGACCGTTCCTCGCTCAAGCACAGCGCGCGCCAAGTCTCGTCTGTCATCAATCAAGCGCTTTGGAACAAGGCTAAATGGAATGCCGTCGCATATGTCTGGTCGATTGATCCTGACGAGCCGCCTTATATTGCTCTTGGGTTCCAAAACGGAAATGCCGGTAAGGCCATCTTTCGAGAGCTAATCGAGAAGCTTGGTTCTGACGACAAGCAAAATAGGCTTCGCATCTCGATCATCACAGGATTGAATAAAGCATTCCCGAATAAGTATGGCGTGGTTATTGGATCAAATCTGCCAGATGACGGTGGATTCGAGATAGGACGCGAAATCGTCTCGATTAGTCGAGTACACCACATGGACAATACGAATCCGACGAATCTGAGGATGTTCCAGGAGCGCTTCGAACGCGCTGGCAAGTTTTGGCTTATGGCGGCCCACTGGCAGAATGAACAAACTCAGCCGACCTTGTACGACACAGCGATCATCACGAAGAATGCAATTCGGATTGCACCTGCGTGGCAGCTTGGCGATAACGACTTGGATAGTGCAGCGATCGGGCTGGAAGATGATCCGATTATCCCATCCACCGCCGTTAACGCTCCGGTTCTGCGATTGCTTGAACGACGGAAACTCGGCTTCAAATCCCCATACCGCAATAGGTAACGATAAACGCGATTCTCGCCAGTTGCGCACGGTGATTATTGAGAGCGCGCCCTTGAGTGGCGGCGCTAGTTGGTAGACATGAAAAAATCATGTAGAACGGCAGGTGGCCCTCATACATGTGGAAGGCCTCCCGTACGTTCCATCGGCCTTCATTTCATGGAAAGCACTCACTTGATTCGCGTTGGCAGGATTACGAGATGAGAAAAGGGTTTACGAGAAGACCGAAGGCAGAGGAGCCCGCGGCGAACCATGCCACAAACTACATCACTCCAGGCGGACTCGAGCGCCTGAGAGAGGAGCGCCACTTTCTGCTCACCAAAGATCGCCCGGCCGTGGTAGTGGTCGTGGCCTGGGCTGCGGGCAATGGCGATCGCAGTGAAAACGCCGACTATCAATACGGCAAGCGACGACTGCGGCAGATCGATGGACGGATTCGCTTCCTGACGAAGCGAATCGAAGCCGCGGAAGTAGTGGACCCGGAAGCTCCGCGATCCGGGCAGCGGCAAACGAGGGTATTCTTTGGGGCGACCGTGCGCTACGCCAACGCCGCAGGAGCGGAAAGAGTGGTAAGCATCGTAGGCACAGACGAGGTCGATCTCGACCGCAACCACATCAGTTACGTGTCCCCTCTAGGCCGCGCGTTGATGAAGTCAGAAGCAGGTGACAGCGTAGTTCTCCATGCGCCGGGCGGCACGGAAACCCTGACCGTGCTGGAAGTGCGGTACGAGCGCATTTCTATAGAACCGTTCCGCGAACCTGGGTCCGACGTCTCGACAAGGGACTTGATCGCTGACGCTTAATTTGCGAAGCTATCGGCTGTTGGGCAGCCGGAGGAAAGGTGAGTCCTGGTAAACGCGCTTCTCGTCAGCTGGAATATACCCGCAAATCACGATTCTGGATGTAGGTGTCCTTCGAACCCGGATCAATGAGACGATGTTCTCGCAAACGCGAGGACATCGCATTTTATGGCTTACATGCAAGGCGAAGAAACTCCTTCACACCAGATAGAACGGCCACACGATTTGCGAATCGAATAACACCAGGCCGATCAGGCGATCGTCTACGTTCCCCTGACCGCCTGCTGCTGCGGGTTTCGAAACGCCCACATCTCATCGACAGCCGCAAGGAGAAATATCCGAGCCGACAGCGGCATTGCACCGATTTTGCCGCATGTGCATCTACATTCCGTACATGGGCGATGAATCTGGGTCGGCCCATGCCGAATTCTCTCGAATTTTGTGATATTTTGAAGCGGGTGGCAATGCGATTTCCACATTGGATGTGACCAGCAGAATCGGATCTCTGCGCAGCTTTTCCGTGAAGAAAAGCTGCACAACGTAATCTTTGCTGTATACGGCAACTGCGGAAACGCTCCAACACGCCATTCAATCGACCGGAGGAACAAAAATTGGGCAAAAGCATGGTTCCGAAGCGCATGTTTTTTACAAAGGGCGTCGGAAAGCATAAGGAACGTCTCACATCATTCGAGTTGGCGCTGCGCGATGCAGGAGTCGCCGCACAAAATCTCGTGCGAGTTTCATCGATCTTCCCCCCACAGGCAAAAATGGTCCCCCGCAAAGAGGGCCTGAAGTACTTGTCTCCGGGTGAAGTTGTCTTCGCCGTGGTTGCGGAAAACACATCGCGCGAGCCGCACCGTTTGATCGCTTCCAGCATCGGCGTGGCCATTCCTGCGGACCGCAATATGTATGGATATCTAAGCGAGCATCACAGCTTTGGCGAATCCGAGGACCAGGCGGGCGACTACGCCGAGGAACTCGCCGCTGAGATGCTGGCCACGACGCTCAATGTCAAATTCGATCCAGACAAGAGTTGGGATGAGAAGAAAGAAATTTATCGCATCTCCAATGAAATCGTGCGCACGGCCAATGTCACGCAATCTGCGATTGGCGATAAGCGCGGCCTGTGGACAACGACCATCGCTGCCGCAGTTTTAATTTTCGAGTAGAAAATACCTAGCTTGTGAACTGCGGCTCGTTGACTGCGGGTGGGATGGATCGCCCGCAGCGCGGGCCAGTACTACTCACACTTTGAAAACCTTCGATGTCAAACATCCAACACAATTATCGCCTTGCACTGGTGCAGATGTCCTGCTCTCCGGACCCGGACGCCAATCTCGACAAGGCCGCCGACCGCGTTCGCGAAGCCGCGCGCGCCGGCGCAAATGTTGTCTGCCTGCCGGAGCTGTTTCGCTCCCAGTATTTTTGCCAGCGTGAAGACCATGCGCTTTTCGATCTGGCGGAATCCATTCCCGGCCCTTCAACAGAGAAACTTTCGCGCATCGCGCGGGAAGAGCATGTGGCTGTCATCGCTTCCCTGTTTGAACGCCGCACCGCCGGCATCTACCACAACACAGCGGCCATCATTGAGGACGACGGCTCGCTGGCCGGGATGTATCGCAAGATGCACATTCCAGACGATCCTCTCTACTACGAAAAGTTTTACTTCACGCCCGGCGATCTTGGATTTCGTAATTTCCAGCTCCACGCCGGAAATATCGGCGTGCTGGTCTGCTGGGACCAGTGGTATCCGGAGGGAGCGCGTATCACAGCACTGAAAGGAGCGACCACCCTCTTCTTTCCCACGGCAATCGGTTGGCATCCTGCGGAAAAAGACGAATACGGCGAGGCGCAATACAGCGCCTGGCAGACCATCCAGCGCTCCCACGCCATCGCCAACGGAGTCTATGTCGCTGCCGTCAATCGCGTCGGGCAGGAGCACGGCGATGTCCAAGGCAACCGCGTCGAAGGCGCAGGGCTCGAATTCTGGGGCGGATCGTTCCTTGCCGATCCGTTCGGCCGCGTCCTCGCCCAATCTCCCCACGACAAGGAAGACATCCTTATCGGTGAAATCGATCTGCACCTCATCGAAGACACTCGCCGCAACTGGCCCTTTCTGCGCGACCGCCGCATCGACGCCTACCAGCCCATCACGGAACGCTTTCTGGATAAGTAAATCCCCATGAGCGCTCCATTTTCCACTGGCCAAAACATCAACGAAACCACTCCTCGCGCTTTGGGTCTGCACATGCTGGCGGAGTGGGAGTCCCACTCCGCTACCTGGATTGCTTGGCCGCATAACCCCGAAGACTGGCCCGGAAAGTTCCAGCCGATTCCCTGGGTCTACGGCGACATTGTGCGAGCACTCGCTCGCGTCGAAACCGTCCACATTCTCGTCAACGATGCGGCAGCGGAGAATCGTGCGCGCGGCCTGCTTCGCCGCTGCGAAGCGGATCTGTCACGCGTTCAGTTCCATCTTTGGCCTACCGACCGGGTAT
>JBDTBI010000362.1:0-4290 GCA_039924215.1 Acidobacteriaceae bacterium | reverse complement strand
GATCAAGCCAGGACTCAAACCATTTTTGTTCGTTATAACTTCAGTCACACCGACTTGACGAGGCT
This sequence comes from Acidobacteriaceae bacterium, assembly GCA_039924215.1. Taxonomy (GTDB): domain Bacteria; phylum Acidobacteriota; class Terriglobia; order Terriglobales; family Acidobacteriaceae; genus JAKAAZ01. The sequence goes on along the minus strand of JBDTBI010000362.1, from coordinate 4,225 downwards.
TGAGATTCCAGAACTGGTACCACCGGACGATCGCGACGTCAGGCTTTCTTCCGTCGGTGCGGCCTATATCCGGGATACACGGGATAACATTCTGAATGCCCATAAGGGCATTTTGGAAAGCGCGGATCTCAATATCAATTCCACTTGGTTGGGAGCAGACGTGAGCTTCGCAAAATTGACCGCGCAAACCGCGTATTACAAGGAGATCGGAAAGGGAATCGTCTGGGCAAACAGCATACGAATCGGACTGGCCCAGCCTTTCGCCGATAGTCACGTGCCACTCAGTGAAGAGTTCTTTACCGGTGGCGGCAGCACGTTGCGTGGTTTCCCTTTGCTGAGCGCGGGCCCGCAACGGCAGGTTACGGTTTGCAGCAACGGATCGACCACGGATTGCTCGCTGATTCAGGTTCCGGCGGGAGGCAATGAACTGCTACTTCTGAATTCAGAATTCCGCATCCCGCTGCCCATTAAGAAAAATTTGGGACTAGCGGTTTTCTACGACGGAGGTAATGTTTTTCCTGTCGTTGGCTTTCACGACTTCACCTCACTCTATTCCAACAACGCTGGATTGGGACTGCGCTACAACACTCCGGTCGGCCCGGTTCGCATCGATGTCGGACGCAACCTCAACCCGGTTCCAGGAATCAAGGCAACCCAGTTTTTCATCAGCATCGGCCAGGCATTTTGAATGATGAGTCAAGATACTCAATCCGCCGACCAGAAGAGACGCCGCCTATGGATGAAGGCGTTCAAATGGATTGCCTTCAGCATCGGCTGTCTCATTTTCGTCGTCGTTATTGTCTTCTTCGAAGCGCTCCACAGTCCACGGCTCCACAAGTACCTGTTGGCCATGGCCAACAAAAACGCGAGTTCCGCTATGGGCGTTCCGGTCGAGGTTGAAAATTATGCGCTTCACCTCTCCAATCTGAGCGTTGACGTATACGGCGTCACCATCCACGGAGCGGCTCCGTATCCAAATCCTCCGCTGCTTCAAATCCGCCACGTCGCAGCGAGCGTCCGCGTGGTTTCACTTCTCAGCAGGAAATGGTATCTCAACAATGTTCGTATCGATTCTCCGGTGGTTCATCTGTTCAGCGATGCAAATGGAGAATCGAATCTCCCCAAGCTGGGGGGCAACAGTGGTGGGGGCAATACGGTCAATTTCTTCAACCTCGGCATTCGCCACGTCCTTCTCGATCGCGGAGAAATCTATTACCAAAACAAGAAGGCTCCCCTTGAAGCCGATCTACACGACCTCGAATTCCGCACGCAATACCACGTTTTGGAAAACAAGTATGCCGGCATGCTCAGCTACCGCAACGGACATCTACAGGCGGGCACACTGGACACGATTCCGCATAGTCTCGATGCAAGCTTTGAGGCCGCCCCCACTCGTTTCCGTCTGATTCGAGCCAATCTGACTAGTGGGTCATCGAATGTTTTGTTGTCGGCCACTTTAGAAGATTACGGGCACCCTAAAATTCAAGGCCACTACCAGGCAAAGCTGAACGGAAGTGAGTTGCAAAGGATTCTCAACAATTCTTCTGTTCCTTCGGGATGGATCGAGACCAGCGGCTCCGTCGCATATCGCGATCTACCCGGTCAGGTTTTCATCCAGAGGCTAGTGGTCGATGGAACTCTCAGCAGCCGGCAGCTCGATCTGGATGCCGGGGGTGCCCCTGTGCGGCTCAACACCATTCGGGCAGCCTATTCATTGGCGGGCGGCAATCTCGATGTACGGAATTTCCGTGGGCAGCTTCTGGGAGGCGAACTGTCGGCCAGCTTGAGCATCCGCGACATCACCGGAAATTCGAATGGAGAGTTGAAGGCGGATGCGCGACAGCTCTCACTTGCCAGCCTGAAGCGGCTCGCTCCGTCCACGACGGCAGCACGCAAGCTTTCTCTCGCTGGTATCGTGGATGCCAGCACAACGGTGCAATGGGGAAAAAATCTTGAGGAAAGCCTTGTCGCCAATGTGAACGCCACGATTCATGGTGCAGCTTCGGGTCAGGCTTCTGGTCGGGCTCCGGGCCGACTTTCGAATCTCTCGGAGTCAGCGATTTCGAGGGATGGCACTCCGCAATCTCCAACGCCGGCAGCCATTCCGGTGAACGGTCAATTTCATGCCGTCTATACCGCCGCCAGCAAACGGTTGGCACTGTCCCATAGTTATCTCCGGTTGCCAAAAACCACACTTACCATGAACGGCGTCCTCGGCGGCCACTCCCAACTTGCGCTTGACCTTGAATCCAGCGATCTGGGTGAACTGGAGAGCATTGCCGATATATTTCACACTTCGAAGCAAGGCGGTGCTCCCGTTCCGCTCGACCTGCGAGGCAAGGGATCCTTCAAGGCCTCCGTTACAGGTTCGACGGTTGCTCCTCATCTCACAGGAAACTTGTCCGCCTCCAATCTGCGGGTCAAGGGAACGGCATGGCATACGCTGCGGACCAACGTCGATCTTCGTCCATCCGCGGCCAGTCTCGGCAATGGGGAGCTACTGCCAGCCTCCGGCGGCGGTCGGATCACCTTCAACGCCGGTGTGGGGCTTCACAATTGGAAATTCCAGAACACTAGCGCCCTTCACGCCGATCTCGGCGCATCGAAAATTTCGGTGGGAACACTGTCCAAAATCTTCGGATCGCAGCCGCCAGTCACCGGCACGCTGGCAGCAAATATTCATTTGCGTGGCTCGGAATTGAATCCCACCGGCCATGGCAACTTGTCGGTTACACATGCTCAGATTTATGGCGAGCCCGTGCAATTGGCCGAAATTGATTTCAACGCAATGGACGGGCAGGTTCATGCCAACCTAACAGCCCGGCTTCCGGCCGGAACCATCAAAAGCGTGGTCAGTTTTCGGCCGAACGAAAAGACGTACACCGCTCAGGTGACTTCCAGCGGTTTGGATCTAAGCCAACTGCAGACGCTGCGGGATCGCGATATGGACGTCAAGGGCCATCTTCAATTATCCGCGAGTGGGCAGGGCACATTGGATGATCCTCAGTTCACAGCTTCCATCTCGATTCCAAGGCTGGAGGTGCAGGACCAGGCCATCACGGCAATCGCAATGCAGATGGATGTAGCCGATCATGTGGCCAATGCTACGCTGTCCGCTCAGGAAGGAAACACTCCGATTCAGGCGCAGGCGAATGTAAAGATGGTCGGTGATTATCCGATCCAGGCTTCGCTCAACACACAGCCCATGCCCCTGGAACCGTTCCTGGCGATGTATGTACCTTCTGAAGCGGGCAAGCTGAACGGAGTGGCCGAAGTACACGCCACTCTGGAAGGACCGCTGAAGCAGAAGGGTCTGCTGGAGGCTCATATCACGTTGCCGATCCTAAAAATCGGCTATGGGACTCAGGTGCAGGTTGCCGCGCAAACGCCCGTGCATGTCGACTATAAGGACGGGGTGCTTGGTATTCAGCACACGACCATAAAAGGAACGGATGTCGATCTTCAGGTTCAAGGTTCGATTCCCATGCGCGGTCACGGAACTCCCTCGCTGCTGCTCGCCGGCGCCGTGAATCTGAAGATTGCCCAATTGTTCGATCCCGATATCAAAAGCTCCGGCGAACTCCGCCTCAACATTAACGGCTTTGGCGGTCAAAATCATTCCGGAATGGCGGGCACGATCGAACTGACGAACGCAAATGTCATCAACGGCGATTGGCCGATTGGATTGCGTCGCGGCAATGCTGTTTTGACCCTGAGCAAGGATCGCGTGAACATCAGTAGCCTGACCGGCGAAGTTGGCGGAGGTAAGCTCACCGGACAAGGCAGTGTGACGTATCGTCCGCATACCGTGTTCGATCTGGGAATCGCGGCGAAGGGGGTTCGATTGCTTTACCCGGAGGGAGTGCGCGAAGAATTGGATGCCGACCTCAGGTTCACTGGCACACCCGACGATGCGCTTTTGGGAGGCAAGGTGAATCTGAACGATTTGTCGTTCACTCCCAATTTTGACCTAACCAGCTTCATCTCACAATTCGGTGGCGTAAGTGCACCTCCGTCTCAAGGATTTGCCCAGAACGTGAATTTGAATCTGTCCGTAAGCACCCCCAATGACCTCAACCTAGTGAGCAGAACACTGAGTGTCGGCGGGACGGCAAACCTGGAGGTACGGGGCACTGCCGCGCGCCCGGTCATTCTTGGGCGCGTCAACGTCTCGAACGGCGACGTCATTTTCAACGGAGACCGTTATCTTGTGAGTGGGGGGACG
>JBDTBI010000361.1:0-3940 GCA_039924215.1 Acidobacteriaceae bacterium | reverse complement strand
AGACCGAAGGCAAAAACGCAGGTTGCTGGGTGATGCAGCGGGCTGGAACGGCTGGTGCGGACGGAGACGCTCCCGATGAAGAGGCCAAGGTCATCGTTCGATCGAATGGGACCGTCACGTATGTCGGAAAAGACATCGCCTATCACCTATGGAAGTTCCATGAACTGGGCCTCGATTTCGGCTACCACCTATTTCACACATATCCCAACGGCAACCGCTGCTGGATCTCTGCCGAGCACAACGATGAGCCTGCATCTGGATTGCCATATTTCGGCCACGCCGATGCTATCTATAACGTCATCGATTCGCGACAGGCCGACCCGCAGAATAACGTGATTGAAGCACTGCGCGGCATGGGTTTCACCAAAGCAGCGGAAAATTACCATCACTTTTCCTACGAGATGGTCGCCCTGACGCCACGATGCGCGATGCAACTTGGCTATGTACTTTCCCCGGAAGACCAGGGTCGCGCCGATATTGAAGTCTCCGGGCGCAAGGGCTTCGGCGTGAAGGCCGACGACCTGATCGACAAGCTGATCGAGTCCGCACTGGCCGAAGTGGAGGCGCGTCACCCGGAATTGAGTCATGAGGAACGCCGTGGCATTGCCGGCAAGATTGCCGTGGGCGCGCTGCGGTACTACATGCTGCGCTACACCCGCAACACCATCATCGCGTTCGACTTTCAGGACGCGCTAAGTTTTGAAGGGGAAACCGGACCCTATGCGCAATATGCCGTGGTGCGGGCCGCAAACATTTTTCGCAAAGCGGGCATAACGCCGCAGGAAGCGTTGCGGCAGTTCGAGTCCATCCCTGCTGCCGCGTATTTCGCCGGCGAAGATGGCGATAGTCTTTGGGAACTCTGGTTACTGGCGTCGAAGTCCGTGCACGTGCTGGAGCGTTGCATTCAGAGTGCGGAGCCAGCCTACCTGGCAAAGTATGCTTTTCAACTGGCGCAGCAGTTCAGCAACTTCTACCATCGGCATCACATTTTGACGGAAAGCGATCCAGCCAGAAAGACACTGTTACTGGCGACTGCGGCGGTGGCTCAACGGGAACTGATTCGCGCGTTGGGATGGATGGGTATCGAAGCGCCGGATGTGATGTAGGAACGCACTCCCCACTGCCCGTGCCCATCGAATGGCGTCAGGCTATAAAGGATCTAAAAAGCTCACTGACGTGATCTTCGCATTGCTGGTTAATAAAATCCCTGGACCATGCACTGGAATCTTGGTTTTCTCGTCTTCAGCTATCCATTGGGCATTCTGCAAGAACAAGGAGCACTCCTTCGCAGTGTCGGAGTAATACGAAACTATGCCCATCAGACGCCTGCCGTCGCCAAGTTCCACTTCCACGATCGACCCCGCTTCCGGGTCAACCTGCTGCCTCACGTCTTGAAATGTATCGTTCCAAATAGAGTTTCTCGACGTACGCTCGGTCAAACCAATCCAGCGGAAGAACCTTGCGCCATCCTTGTTGACATACAAGATCATCAATAAAGCAAAGAACAAGGACAGGGCGGTCAGCCAGATGAGATTGATGCGATGGAATTGAAACGTTTCTCCGTTGGGCGTCGGGACAATGGTGACAGGCAGACTCGTGTGTCGTACGAGTCCGTAGCTCACATAAATCAAGAAGCTGAACAAAAGCGCTTCAATGATTTTTTCTAGATCGGTTTGCCTGGCGCGCGTCGCCAGCAACTGAACAATGTAAGCCGCTGTAAATCCGGGCAACAGGATCAGGAGGATTTCGAGCGCCACAGACGTCGTTGGCATCGCCCTTAGCTATTTGCTGGCTGTGGCTGCTGGATGATTGTGACTAGCGGTTTTTTAGGAGCGCCCACTGGCGGCGGTAGCTTTACCCGACGTTGGGTCGTCGTTGGCTTGGAGGATTTTTCTGCAAACTTGCCATCGGATTTTCGGATGATGTACGGCATAAGCAATCTCCTAATAAATTATAGCCGAACGCCGTAATCGGCAGTGAGCATTTTGGAACCCCCTCTAAAATGGGAGAGGTAGGCTCCAAAACTCTTTCTTTACTGACAGTCGCCTCACGTCACCTCGCATAGCTGCGAACCCACTCCACGATGCTGCGGACGGCGACACCGGACGGCCCTTTGGCAATCCACGACTTCTGCTCTTCCATCCAGGCGACACCGGCAATGTCGAGATGCAGCCAGGGCGTGTCCTCGACAAATTCCTTCAGAAACATGGCTGCTGTGATTGCACCACCGTAGCGGCCGCCGGTGTTTTTGATGTCTCCAATGTCGGAGACGATCATGTCGCGGTATTCGTCTTCGGCAGGCAGACGCCAGAATTTTTCGCCCGAGATTTCGAGCGCGTTGTGGAAGCGCTGATAGGTCGCGTCGTCATTCGAAAACACGCCACCATTCAACATGCCAAGCGCCACCACGCAGGCACCGGTCAGAGTCGCCGCATCGATCAAATGGGTCGCGCCAAGTTGCCGGGCATAGTGCAGGCCGTCAGCCAGCACCATGCGGCCTTCGGCATCCGTGTTCAGCACTTCAATCGCTTTGCCTGACATCGCAATGGCAACGTCGCCAGGTTTATAGGCCTTGCCAGAAGGCATGTTTTCCGCCGAGCAGACGATACTGATCACTTTCACATTGGGCTTGAGTTGCGCAATCGCGCGCATGGCCCCAATCATGGCCGCGCCGCCGGCCATGTCGTACTTCATCTTCTCCATACCGTCGGAAGGCTTGATGGAGATGCCGCCGGTGTCGAATGTAATTCCCTTGCCTACGAGCGCCAGGACAGGAGCATCTTTCGGCATCGCCTTTCCATTGCTGGGCGGGTCATATCGCATGACGATCAAGGCGGGAGGCTCATCGGAACCCTGCGCGACGGCCAGGAAAGCGCCCATCTTGAGTTCTTTGAGCTTGGCCGAGCTGTGGACTTCGCACTGCAATCCCTGCTCTTTGCACATTGCGGCGGCGCGTTCGCCCAGAATGGTCGGGGTCAAGCGATTGCCGGGCTCATTCACCAGTGCGCGCGTGAAGTTCTGCGACTCGCCCAGAATGGTGCCTTCTCGAAGTGCCGCTTCGAGCGCTGTTTTTTCTGATTTTGTTGGAGCGACGACCGTGAATTGCTCAATCGAGCGGTCTTTGCGGTCAGAACGATAGGTATCCGGATCGAAGTCCCCGACAAACGCGCCTTCGACGGCTGCGCGAACCGCTCCAGCAGGGTCCAGACTGTCCATCTCCGGCAGCGCCAACGTGACCTGCCGAATACCGCGCGGCTTGGCAAAGCGGACGGCTACTCCGGCGGCCTTGCGAATCTCAACCAGTGAAACTTTTGCTTCTTTCCCGACGCCGACGATCAAATGCCGTTTGGCTTTCAGCTCGGGCGGCGCGTAGAGCATCAGCGTTTCACCAAGGCTGGCGTTAAATTCGCCGGTTTTCAACACCGGCTTGTCGGCCCCGGCAATGGCGGGGTCGCTTGAGAGAAGGACCGGCTGCGACGAGGCGTTCCTATCCTTTGATGTGGAGGCGTCCGCTGCCAGTACGACCAGAAGCTCCGTTTCAGAGGCCTGGAGAGGTTCCAATCTCAGTTCGGTTTTCATTGGATCAAGGTTCCTTTCAGCAATCTCTTCACGCGGTGGTGTTGTAAGGGGCTACGCATTGCGCCGCTTGCTGGCGGCCATGGCGACCCGGGCATCCCGATCATCTTCCCGACGCCGCTCCGTCTCGCGCTTGTCCCAGTTCTGCTTTCCCTTGGCCACGGCAAGCTCGCATTTCACACGCCCGTTGCGAAAGTAGAGGCGAGTTGGAATCAAGGTAAGCCCCTTCTGCTGAACCTTACCCAGCAACTTGCGGACTTCCTCCGCATGGAGCAATAGTTTGCGCGTCCGCAGTTCATCATGGTTGGTATAGCCACCGTGGGAGTAGCGGCCGATATGCAAATTCAGGAGAAACGCTTCTCCA
>JBDTBI010000360.1:0-4233 GCA_039924215.1 Acidobacteriaceae bacterium | reverse complement strand
CGACATTGCAGCTCCCCAGGGCACTGCGATTCATGCGACGGGAGACGGGGTGGTGGCCACGGCCGGCTGGGGAAATGGCTATGGTCGCGAAGTTCTGCTGAATCATGGCCACGGCATTACAACGTTGTATGCTCATATGGCCTCGATTGCGGTGCTTCCCGGAGAGACCGTGACACCCGGCCAGATTATTGGCTACGTAGGGATTAGCGGTCACAGCACAGGGGCTCATTTACATTACGAGGTTCGGATTCACGGCACTCCGGTGAATCCTCACCGATATATGCGTGAAACCATGCAGCAACTGGCCGAAACCACTGTGTTGCCGCAAAACGCCGGCGAGTAGTTTTGGGCACGCGCACCCCCGCTCACTTTTCGATCGTAATCTACAGGATCCAACCGCCTCCGACAACTTCCTCTCCATCGTAGAACACGGCTCCCTGACCTGGCGTGATGGCGCGCTGCGGCTGATCAAAGCACGCAGTGGCTTCATCTGCGGCGGACATGGTCAGTGTGGCCCATGCCGGTTCATGGCGATGCCGTATCTTTACCTGAACGCGCAGCGTGCCCTCCAGATGTGCAATAGAAATCCAGTTCAGGCGATTTGCTCGCAGAGTTTTTGAGGTGAGATCGCCGCTTTTGCCGACCACGACTTTTCTATCCGCCCCGTTGATGCCAAGGACGTAGAGGGGCGAACCAGTGGCGATCCCTAGACCTTTGCGTTGGCCGACCGTGAAATTGTGGATGCCATCGTGATGGCCAACCACTTCGCCAGTCGTACTGACCAATTCGCCACTGGTATCCGGCATGGTCTCGCCACGTTCGGCCAGGTACGCATCAAGAAACTGCTTGTAATTTCCCCCAGGGATGAAACATATCTCCTGAGAATCCGGCTTGTCTGCGAGTGCGAGTCCCTGCTCACGCGCCAAGGCCCGAACGTCGGGCTTGCGATAGCCGCCAAGCGGAAACAAGCTTCGGCTAAGTTGTTCCTGGGTCAGGCCAAAGAGGAAATAGGTCTGGTCCTTGCTGGTGTCTACGGGACGCTTCAGAATCCAGCGACTCCGAGCCGGGTCATACTCATTGCGCGCATAGTGACCGGTGGCGATCCGTTCGGCTCCAATCTGCCGGGCGGTATCGAGCAGTTGCGCGAACTTCAGATGGTTGTTGCATAGGGTGCAGGGTACGGGCGTGCGCCCACTTAGATACTCCTGGACAAACGGCTGCACGACATCCTGCTCAAAACGATCCTGCTGGTTCACTACGTAATATGGAATGTCTAACTGCTCAGCCACGCGGCGAGCGTCGTACACGTCATCCAGCGAACAGCAACGGCCCTCACTGGTCTCGGGCATCCCGGGCCTGCCTGCAAGACGGCGCTGGTTCCATAGTTGGAGGGTGAGGCCGACAAGATTGTGGCCTTCAGACTTCAATAATGCGGCGACGGTTGAGGAGTCCACCCCACCCGACATGGCTACGGCAATGGTTTCAGGTTCAGGCATGAATTCGTAGGACTTCTTTCCACTAATTAGATTTGTGCTGGCACAACTGCAGACCCAGTCATCTGAAATGCGTCGTTTTTCTTGTAGAACGGTGAAAGCTCACGCATCTTGGCAACCGCCTGTGGAACAAGCTCAATCGCAAAGTTCACATCTTCCTGTGTCGTCAGTTTCGATAAGCTAAAGCGCAGGCTGGCGCGGGCGCGCTCTAGAGATATCCCCATTGCCGTCAGCACATGCGAGGGCTCACTCGCACCAGAAGCGCAGGCGGAGCCACCTGAAATCGCCAACCCTTTCATATCCAGTGCGATGACCAGCGCCTCTCCCTCCAAATGATCGAACCAGAGATTGGTGGTGTTCGGTACGCGTGGCACCTGGCTTGAGTGTGCGCCTGCGTCCGCGACACGAGCGAGAATTTCGTTTTCCAATCGGTCGCGCAGAACTTCGATTTGCTGTGAAGAGCCATCTTCCAGAGACCGCCTCGCAATTTCTGACGCTTCGCCCAATGCAACGATTCCGGCAAGATTCTCCGTTCCGGCGCGGCGCTGGCGTTCATGCGTGCCGCCATAGAAAAGAGGCTCAATTTTTGTGTCTTTGCGGACAAATAAAATGCCGGTGCCCTGCGGCGCATGCATTTTGTGTCCGGAAATAGAGAGCAGGTTGCAGCCGATCTTCCCCACGTCCAGCGGCAGTTTGCCAGCGGCCTGAACCGCATCGGTGTGGAACTGCACCCCAGCTTCCGCCGCAATGGCTGCGATTCTTTCGACTGGCTGCACGGCTCCCGTTTCATTATTTGCCATCATTACGCTGATCAGACGCGTGTTCGGCTTGAGCGCGCGGCGTACATCCTCCGGATCGACGATCCCATTGGCATCGACAGGCAGAAAAGTGACGTCACGGCCGGAGAGCGCAAGACGCTCGGCTGCATGCAACACAGCGTGGTGTTCGATGGCTGTCGTAATGAGATGATCGCCCGCTTTGGTTGCGCCAAACAGTGCCAGGTTGTCGCTTTCGGTACCGCCGCTGGTGAAGACGATCTCCGCCGGACGGCAGTGCAGAAGATCGGCAACATGGACCCGTGCTTGCTCTACTGCGCCGCGTGCCTTTTGACCGAAGGAATGCACGGAACTGGCGTTGCCAAAGCGCTCAATAAAATAGGGCTGCATGGCCTCCAGCACTTCCGGCAGCAGAGGCGTAGTAGCATTGGCGTCCATGTAGACACGACGCATCATCACATCACTCCTGTCGTTATTGTACGGCGTTGCTCGAGCGAGGCTCTACGGCAGAAACTGGGCGACCTTTTGCCGCTGCGGCGGTGGCGTGAGCCAACTGACCGCGAATAGACAGATTAGTGATGCCAGCAACGCAGGAAAAATAGCGTCCCGTTGCGCGAGAACTTGGGGCAAAAGGCGGCGGACGAAATCCGTGTCCCAAACCACGGTTACGAGTGTTCCCGCCGCGATGCAGGATACGGCTCCGTAGGAATTGATGCGCCGCGAATAAAATGCTGCCAGTATGACAGGGGTGAGCGCCGCGGAATAAATGGTGTAGGCGTACAGGGCTTTTTCCAGAATCGAAACGGTGTAGGCCCCTTGAACCAGCGCCCAGACACCAAGCCCGACCACGATCAAACGCGACACCAGCAGGATGCGCGGATTGCTCGCGTCAGGGTGCATATAACGAAGAAAAACGTCGTTGACCAGATTGGTCGCGGGAGAGAAGAGATAATTGTTCGCCGTGGAAATAACCTTGGCGAAGATGGCTCCGAGCAGCAACGCACCCAGCATCGCAGGCAGGCCGTGCCGTGCCGTATAGGCGATAATTTCACGCGGACGCTGGCTCACTTCACCGGTTTGATACAGTGCCGACCCGATGACCGCAATGGCGACGATGATGGTTTCCAGAACAACCGTGCCGACGATCCAGCCGACGACGGCGATCCGTGCGTCTTTTTCTGACCGTGCGGAGAAGAACTTCTGATACATTGCCTGGTTGCCCAGAATCAGCAGCAGTGTGGGCAGAAAAAACTCCATAGCACGTGCGAAAGAGATGGAGCCGAGCACCTGGAAGTGCGTCGCTGGCAATGCCTCGTGCATACCAGCGATGCCGCCCGCCCGATGCAGCAAAATTGGCAGCGAGGCAATCAAGGCAACCGTCACCAGCAGACCAATGACAACATCCATATAGGCGACCGACGCCATGCCGGCCAATGCGGTAAAAGCAATGACGAACGCTGCGATGATGTACATGCCGGTGGTGCTGGTGATGGCAGCGGGGAAAATGAGGTGCAGAATATCTCCGCCGCCGCGCAATTGGTAGCTCGCAATCGCCGTATACGCGAACAGAATGGCAATGACGCCGAGGATGCGGGCTGTTTGGTTGTAGCGGGCCTCGAGCAGATCGGGAATGGTATATTGAGCGAATTTTCTAGCGCGCGGCGCGATGAAATAAATCAGGGGTAGGCCAGCCCATCCTCCGGCAGGTTGCCACAGGGCGGCAAATCCATTGCGATAGGCGTTTTCTGCACCCGCAAACAGGGAACCTGCACCAATCCAGGAAGAGAGCAGCGTGAAGACCAGCACGAAGGCAGGCAGGGATCTTCCCGCCAGCAGATAGTCGGCTTTCGTTTTGACACCGCGAAGCTGCGCCAGCGACACGACGAGCAGAATCAGGACGATGAGACCGAGAACATCGGCATAGAGTCCAGCATGCAGCAATTGCATTCATTCCGCCCGCGCAG
>JBDTBI010000359.1:0-4940 GCA_039924215.1 Acidobacteriaceae bacterium | reverse complement strand
CTAGGACGAATCACAGACGGCACTGCCGTTGCGAATGGGCAGGTGGTCCCAAACATCACTCTCACAGATTCGCCGAATCCGATGCAGCGACCTTTCCTTCCCATTCCTCCGATCCGTGCTGGACGGAAACATCCCGCAAGCGCAAACCGGCCGAAACGAGACCGGTCCGCATAGAACCTCTGGCGACGGCCTCAAGACCGTGAACTGTGTCCGTACGATTCGCCGGCGGCGGATCGATCGTGCTGGGGTTGACGCCATTTGTCGCGGACCTTCGTACCATTTTTAAGGAGATTTTCATGAGCAGGTTCCATACGCATCTGCTGTTGCCCCTCGCCGAACCGGAGCGTCATGCGGGGCTTCCCTCACGCATGCGAACGATTCGACGCTATGAGCGCTTGAAAGCAACGGCCCAGCGCGCGGATCAGCAGCTTCGCCTGCAGCGCATCCTGCAGCATGCGTACGACACGGTTCCATACTATCGACAGCAATTTGACAATGCCGGTTTCAATCCATCGGATGCGCGGGTTGATCGTCCCTTGCCACTTCCCGTGCTGCAACGCGACGACCTGCGCAATGCGGGCGACACCCTGCTCTCAAGCCTGTATTCACTCGAGGACCTGCGCCAAGCTGGAAGCAGCGGCACCACCAGTACGCCGATCACTTTTTATCGCGATATTGAAGCCCTGCGCAACAAAACCGCGCTGCAACTCCAGCTGAATTCCTGGTCTGGATATAAGGAAGGCGATTCTGTGCTGCAGCTATGGGGCGCGCATCGCGATCTGGCCCTGGAACCCAGCTGGCGTTGGCGCCTGTATGAAGAAACCCTGCTGCGCCGTATTCCAGCACCCAGCGGTTTAATCAATGATCAAATTCTGGAGCGGTTCCGCGAACGCTACGAGCAGGGACGCCCCAAGGTACTCTTCGCCTACTCCACAGTACTGGCCGCATTCGCAGCCTATCTGCAACAGCACGGAATGAAACACCGCCCCAGGGTGATCATCGCTACCGCTGAGGTGATGCACGACGAGAACCGTCGCCTGATCGAATCCACCTTTGGCGTCCCCGTCACCATGCACTATGGAAGCCGTGAGCTGGGCATGATCGCCTCTGAGTGTGCCGAGCACCGGGGCCTCCACTTCCACACCTGGTCGTCGTACGTGGAGTTCGATCCTATCGGAGACACTCCGGATGGTCCCGCATACCGACTGCTAATCACCGATCTGCTGAATTACGGGCAACCTTTTATCCACTACGATACGGGAGATTGCGTGACGCTCAGTACGCAACACTGCGCCTGTGGCCGCTCGTTTCCCCTGGTCGAAAAAATTCTCGGCCGTGTTTGCGAGGGCATCGTCCTGGCCGATGGCGGCATCATTCCCGGCATCACTCTCGGCACGCAAATGGCGCAGATGGGATATACCTTCCGCTCCATCGCCCAGGTGCAATTTGTGCAGAAAAGCCTGCATCATCTCCATCTCCGTTACGCGGTGAAAGAAAATACCGCATGGCAGCAGTCGGAGCTGGAATCGATTCGTACCGCAATCGACGCATTGATGAACCAGCCGATGCGTTGGACGTTCGAACAAGTACCGGGCATTCCGCGCGAGCGCTCCGGCAAAATTCGCCTGTGCGTTTCGGAGATTCCGCCGCCAGATTCTATCCTGGCCAATACCTTATTGACCCGACAACAGCCGGACCTCGCCAGCTAACTAAAAATGGGGCATGGATAGTCTAGGTCATTACCTGGTGGCTGCTTGGCATAGAGATTCGCGGATAAACCCGATTTTTAAAATTGACAGTCAGCTAAGGAAAAATATTCGCACACGTTACAAGAAAGCCAGAATCTTCGCTAAATCTCGAAAATCGAAGGTCAAAGATTGCAGGACCGGAACTAATCGGGTGTAGAGCGGAAAAGCCGTTTTCTTGTAACTGTTATCGATGAATATATGGGAAGGACAAACAACATATGCTGGTATCGGTGGTCATTCCAAGTTACAACTACGCCGCGCTACTACGTGAAGCATTAAATAGTGTGCTAGCACAAACATACAAAGATATACAAGTGATTGTCGTTGACGACGGCAGCACCGACGATACCAGTAACGTACTCAACGAGTTTACCGGCAGAGTGCAGGCAATTCGGCTCGGCCGCAGCGGAATCAGTGCGGCTAGAAACTGCGGAATTGACGTTGCCCATGGCGAGTTCATCGCATTTCTGGATAGTGACGACCTTTGGTCTCCGGAAAAAATTGAGAAGCACCTGAATTTTGCGATGGCTCATCCCGAAACAGTGGTTACTTACACCGATGCGTCCCAGTTCAGCAGCGAAGGTGTTACCAAAACTTCTTTCGTCGAATGCTTTCCTGACCTGCGCCATCCATCCAATCTCTTCGCGCCGATGATTACTAGATATGCCATTCCGACGCCCTCTGCGACGATGGTCAAAGCCTCTTTTCTAAAAGAATCCGGTTTGCGATTTCGGGAGCAGGTTCGCTATGCGGAAGACTTGGTTTTTTGCCATGACGTCCTGCTGGCTGGAGGTAAATTTGGGTACTTGCCGGAAAAATTGACAATGCGAAGGATCCACGGATCCAACATGTCCGGCAACCATCGCCGACGCTTCGAACAGAGGAAGCTCATCTATACCGATATGTTAGCGCAATCTCCAGATCCCTATAGTCGAGAGCAAAAATCTGCGTTGAAATACGGATTGAAAGATGCAACCTACCGGGTCGCAGAATGCGACTGGGAAGACTACAGCCTTTCCAAAGCGCGACGAGGATTTTTTCAAACGATTGGTCTGGATTCTAGGGGAATGCAGGCCCTGGCGTACGGAATGCTGACACTTCTTCCTCCCAGCCTGATTGCCAACGTGCGCAAACTCAAACAATCTGCATAGACCAGGTACATCGATATTGCGTATGGATTCGTCGATTAAACCCATACGCGAGATTCATACATTCTTGCCCAGCGTAGCTACTCGGTAGGCTTGCAGACCGTCACCTGACCGTTAACAGTAACGGTCGCTACGCTGAACGCGCCACATGTCACCTTGTTTGGCAGATTATCGGTAATGTTGATGCTTACAGGGCAAGATGCCGCGCTATCGGTCTGTGTCGGATCGCAGCCTCCATCTCCAGCCAGGAACGTCAACTGCGATGAACCATTCCAGGTGTTATGTCCCACCGTGATGCCGCTGTATCCGTCCCACGCTCCATACATCCATTCATCGACACTGGTAACGGTATTGCCAGTAATACTCACGCCGTTGCCAAAAGAGTCATCGAACTGGAAGCCCGAGTCCTGAACACCGCTTTGGTTCGCGTTGGTTGTTGTAATGGTGTTACCTGTGATGTTGATTCCGCTTGCCGTGGCTGGCAGATAGATCAGATCGAAGCCCATGGCATTGCATGCGTTAGCAGAAACGGTAATCGTATTTCCACTTACCGTGTCATTGGTGAGCGTGCCAGGCTGATTGGGCAATGGCATCGTCTCGACACGTATACCGTAGGATCCGCCGCCTTCGCAGCCCGGTTGTCCATTAGTCCCATACTCCATGTTCTGCGGCAATTCGGTTACGTTGATCGTGTTATTTTGCACCGTGACATAGGAAGCATCGATATTGATGCCGCGCCCACTCTTCGGATGGCAGTTATTTCCAGTGGCAGTAGAATGGTCAGCGCTTATCTCTACGCACCAGTCATTCGAATAGTTGGCGTTCTGAGCTATGTCATTGCTAGTGATTGTTGAATATTGATCAACGGTGCGAATGCCACCCTGGGGTCCGCCTACGATTTTGTTTCCGGAAATCAAATCTCCCGAGGCAACCAAATTATTTTCTTGGCCGCTAATAAAGATGGACTGACCTTGAAATTGTGCCCTTGCGGAAAGGTAGCCTTGCCCTGGCTGTTGGATATTGGTCACGTTGTCATAGATGGTGTTCTTTTCTATCCTCGCACCGGCAGGCATGAAAGCGGAGTAATAGAATTGCGCTCCCGTGTTCTGGAAAGTGGCCGTGATGTTGTGGATGTAGGGCGCAGAAGTAAATGTTCCCTGTCCGAATGCGAACACAGCGCTGAATGTGGCGGAGTTCGGCGATTGTACGATATTTCCACCGTATATCTCTAGCCCGCTGTGACTTCTCGAACTTGCATAGGTGTTCCCGGTGTAGTTTGGAGTTCCGGTCCACCACGAATCGTGCGCTTCAATCGCCGGCGTTGGCGTGGAACCGCCTCCGGTTCCATACGTGATGGTATGGGCGTTCAGGTTCAGTGTGATATTGTTCGCGTCGATGCCGAAGCAGGATCCGGCACTGGATACGTCATTCGCTAAATAGTATGTGCCTGAGCTCGTAAGATCCTGGCATGCGATCAGCGCCGTTCCCGTAGCGGGTCCGGTTGGCGTTGTCGGCGGATCTATCGGTGTCGTTGGAGGCGTCGTTGGCGGAGGCGTCGTTGGCGGAGGCGTAGTCGGTGGCGGCGTAGTCGGTGGCGGCGTAGTCGGTGGTGGCGTCGCCGGTGGAGGCGTCGTTGGTGGCGGCGTAGTCGGTGGTGGCGTTGTCACGGGCGGCGTTGTCACGGGTGGCACTGTCACGGGTAGCACTGTCACGGGTAGCACTGGCGATTTCGGCGGTGTTGGTGGCGGTGGTGCCGTTGGCGGTGGCGGAGTCGGTGGCGGAGTCGCTGTCAGTGTCGTCGATCCGCTGTTTCCTGTCACAAGCAGCGTCAGCTGACCCGTAACATTATTTTTTAGCTTGTCGGACACGACCACATTGAACACATATCGCCCGGCCTTCGACGGGGTGCCCGTTACATTGCCGCTCGAGTCGATGGAAAAGCCTTGCGGCAAAGAAGACTGCCCAAAGCTCCAGGTGTAAGGGGTCTGTCCTCCGTTGGCGGCGAGACTGACGCTGTAGCCGGAGCCCGCGGTTGCGGGCGGAA
>JBDTBI010000358.1:0-6900 GCA_039924215.1 Acidobacteriaceae bacterium | reverse complement strand
CAAGACGAGCAGCGGGAGCCGGATTGAGAGCGGACTTATGCGACTCCGAGCTGAGAAACCTGTTCCTCTAAAAGGCCAATGATCTGGAAGGAGCGCAGGGAGCCTTTTGGGACGAACAGACAGCGATTGTTGGTAAATTCATCGACTGGAAAGAGGCGGAACGCATTCTTTGTCAGGAGATCAATATCATTGGAGACCCGGCCTTCCATGATTTCTCCGTCCTGAAACGTCACCCGCACCCACAGGAACGGATGGATGGAAAGCGAGTCGAAGAAACGGACGTCCTGCTGGGTCGGGCTGCCGGCAAAGCTATGAACAAAGAAAACCGCTTTTGCAGCCTCGAGGTCGAAGTTCACGATTGCGCCGCCGTCTTCCGGCTCGATTGTCATACTGACGGGCAAGTCTCTGGGTACTGCTGTCGGATGGGTGGGGGCATTGTCTGTTCGATAATACCCGTGGAGAATACGCGAATTTTTAAGATTGACAACGATGTTATAGAGCATCCCAAGGCCTTTCAGTAAAAAGAATCAGTGTTTCCTTATGCGGACTGTGCGGGTGCGGACAGATTGTATTGGCGGATCTTGTACAGGAGCGCTTTATAGCTGATGTTCAGACGAGTAGCAGCAATGCGGCGGTTCCATTTGGTTTCCGCTAGTGTTTCCCGAATCGCCTGCATTTCCGCCTGGTCTTTCAGGCCGCGAACCATTGATTTCAGATCGGGGCTGGTGGTTGCGGTGACCATGGCGGAACGCTCTGGGGCGGGTAGGAAGTAGCCGGGAATTTTTGATTCGAGATCGGCCAGGGCTGCGGGTTCATCTCGAATTACCAGGTATCGCTTGACGAAATTGCCCAGTTCGCGAAGATTGCCGGGCCAGTGATAGGCGATGCAGGCCGCAATCATCTGGGGAGAGAAGCTGACGGGCTCCAGATTGTGGACGACAGCCAGTTGTTGGGACATTTGCGTGAGCACGTACGGAATTTCCTCGCGCCGTTCCCGAAGCGGAGGAATTTGCAGAATGAATGTACTCAGGCGGTAGTACAAATCCTCACGGAATGTTTTTTCCGCGAGTGCTTTTTGAATGTCGATATTCGTTGCGGCGAGAATCCGCGCATTGGTTCGCTTTTCACCACGGCCGCCCAGCCTGGAGAAGGTGCCGTCCTGCAGCACGTGGAGCAGTTTGGCCTGCAATTGCGGGCTCATTTCGCCAATTTCGTCCAGCAACAGCGTGCCTTTGTCACACATTTCAAATTTGCCGGGCTTGGACTTGGTGGCTCCCGTGAAGGCGCCGGCTTCATAGCCGAACAGTTCGCTTTCCAGCAGGTCCACGGGCAGGGCAGCACAGTTGATTTTCAGCCACTCTTCACTAGACCGCTGCGAGAGATGGTGAATCAGCCGCGCAACAACCTCCTTGCCGACGCCGCTTTCGCCTGTGATTAAAACAGGAATGTCTGCGTGGGCAATGGCAGCCGCCTGATCGTAGATTTTCTTCATGGCGGGGGTAGCAGCCAGGAAAAAGGTGCCGTTGCCGAGATCTTCTCGAATAATGGTGCTGCTGGAAGCCTTGGCCGCTGCACTGAGAACCCGATCCCGCACGCGGCGAAGGATGGCATCCATCTGATGCTTCAAAAATGGCTTGGGCAATACGTCGTACACGCCTTCTCTGGCGACTGTGAGGAATCCCGAACGATTGCTGGCGGGGATCAGCAGGACGACGCTGAGCATCGGGTGCTGCTGACGCAGTGTGGTGAGCATGGACTCAAAATTGACCCCGGGCAGAGTCGTGTCGACCAGGAGGAGATCTGCTCCTGCTGCAACACGGCAGGTGTGCTCAACATCAATTGATTGTGGCGAATCCACAACACAATTAAAGGATTCCAGCATGTTCTGAACATAGGCACGAACCGGAATCTCATCTTCGACAACAACAACACGAAGTCGCTCGTTCACAAACACCACCCAAGACCTAAAGAATTGTATTTAGACATGTATTCGACAACTTATATAGCGATCGAACGTGGTCTGGGGGCTTGCAGTCCATGAAGGAGTCGAACCCGATCATGACAACTGACAGACTTTGGAGATCCCAGACAGAAAGTCCTACAAAAAACTACCAGTGTAAAGAATGCAATCTTTTTCACAGTTAACTATTTAGTACTCACGCTAGTGCCATCCTCTTTGATGCGATAACTACCTGCGTTTGTTGCCTGTGGAAAAAGTGTTCTTGAGTGGTTCTCCGAATCGAAAAAAGGTGAATGTTCCGGGCTCGACACTTGCGAGATTTTCAGCGTGCTACAGATGTTTTTCTCGCTTCGAACTCCGAACAGCATTCCTTCCCGATTCCAACCAGCAAGTGCACTTTTTTACTACTTATTCCCGATTCATGACTGACTTGATTCTGCATCTTTCACCCTTGTTTGACAATGGACTTTTAGTAACCGAAGGAAGAGTACCGGCGGGGTGCAGACGTTGCAAGAAAGTTAACACCTGATTTTCTGAAGTTCAGCCTCCCCCCGACGATTCGCGATGGCACGCGCTCTGATTTCTCATCTTGTTTTGCTCGTGCGGCCCGTGGTCGCGCCCGTCCGCGCCAGTGTGAAAACTTTTACCCATTGCGAAGGGAACTTCCTAGTTCCGGCCTCGACCACGCTGGGGCACAGACTCGCGGCTGGCCCGTTGAACGGTTCTTTTCCGGGGCGGCCCAGCACGCTGCTGAATTCTCGACAATTTTTCTGACCCTTGATTTACGGCCATTTCAGCACGAATTGGCTCTGTATTCAGGGGCCTGAAGACAAGAGCGGGGGTGTTTGGTGTTGTACATGCTAGGTAGAGGCCGAGTGGAAAAAATATGCAATTGATATCACCATCCTTCGCAACTATGCCCGTGCTACTGGGGGATTCTCCAGCCATGTCGGTGGTGCGGCGTCAGGTACAACTGGCGGCGACGGCAGGCATGCCGGTACTGATCACTGGCGAGAGCGGCACCGGGAAAAATGTGGTTGCACAGAATCTACACATGCTTTCCACGCGCCGGGATCGAGCGTTCGTCCAGGTAAATTGTCCATCGCTGCCCCATACCCTGATTGAAAGTGAGCTGTTTGGATATGAACAGGGCGCTTTTACCGGGGCGAACCACACCCGCACCGGCAAAGTGGAACAGGCGCAGAATGGGACGCTCTTTCTGGATGAAATCGGCGATCTGGATGCGACGGTGCAGGCAAAACTGCTGCAGGTGTTGCAGGATTTTCGTTTCAGCCGCCTGGGCGGGTCGGAAGATCGCGCCGTTGATGTCTGGCTGATCTGCGCCACGCACCGGAACCTGCATGCGGACATTGAGGCCAGCCGCTTCCGGTCGGACCTGTATTACCGGATCAATGTCGTTTCCATCGAATTGCCGCCTTTGCGAGAGCACCGTTCCGATGTGCCCTTGCTTCTGAACCATTTTTTGCGCCACTACGAACTGAAATTCAGCCGCTCGCTCGATCCACTCTCCAGCTCTGTCCGGAAGCTACTGGAGACGTACCACTGGCCCGGAAACGTGCGGGAACTGGAGAACCTGGTGAAGCGCTATGTTGTGCTTGGGACCGAGCAGGCGATTGTGGAAGCGCTGAATGACAGCGAATCCGCCGCAGTATCGTCGCCCTTTGTTCCGGACGCCCATCTGCCTCTTCGCCTGCAGACGCAGCGCGCCGTGCGCATGATGGAGCGGCAGATTATTCTGCGCGCCCTGAACGAGCACCGGTGGAACCGTAGGAAAACCGCCCAATCACTGGATATCAGCTACCGGGCGTTGCTGTACAAGATCAAGGACGCGGGCTTGCCACGGCTGCGCCAGGCAAGCGCAGACGCATCTTCTTCCGAGGGGACTCAACGATGAAAAGAAATACCATGTACCGTCGGTTTCCCCGATTCGCGGCGGCTGTTGTCATGGCGGGTTTGACGTGCTGCTGGCTACACGCCCAGACGGCACCCACTCCTAGCCAGGCCTTGAACACGCCCGCAAATAGTCCGGAAGCGCCAGTCGGGACCCCATTCAATTCCAAAAATGGTGGCACCGCCCCGACTCGGCCCGATACGCGAGTTGCACAAGGCGCGGAGGCCAATTATCGTATCGGCGCGGATGACGTGCTGACGATCAACGTGTGGAACGAGCCGCAAGTATCCCGCAATGTGCCGGTGCGCCCCGACGGAAAGATTTCTCTTCCGCTCGTAGGGGATGTGCAGGCCGCCGGCATGACGCCGACGGAACTGCAGCATGAGTTGGCGGCACGCTTCTCGAAATATCTTACGAATCCCGATGTCAGCGTCATTGTGGCGGACATCCGGAGCCAGCGCATCAATGTCCTGGGCCAGGTCCTTCGTCCCGGCACCTATGCGCTGATCCCTCCAATGGGCGTGATTGACGCGATTGCGACGGCCGGCGGCTTGAGGGAGTTCGCAAAGCCGAATAAGACCTATGTCTTGCGCGTATTGCCCAATGGCCAAAAGGAACGCCTGAAGTTTAAGTACAAGGACGTTCTGAACGGCAAGAATGGCAGCAAGGACATTCCGTTGCAGACTCGCGACACCGTGGTGGTCCCGTGAAGGATCGCAGACCATTACGGACGGTTCGATTGCCGATACGGTACGCGGCAGGGCTATGCCTGGGCGCTTGCCTGCTCCTGCTGCCAGCGGGTCGAGCTATTGCCCAAGCGGTTCCGGCCGGCATATCGCCAACTGGCGATGCGAATCCCGCCGATCAGCCGCTGGCTGGACAAAGCCTGGGAGCGGGACTCAGCCTGAACCAGGGAGTTTCCGCAATCAGCGCGGAAAATGAGTCGTTCGATCGCTTTGGATTGGGCTTGACGGCAACCGGTGGAGAACAAACAAACTTTCTAGGCACCCAAACCAACAAAAAGAATGCGGGATATGGGCAGTTTACCGCCGACGGCGGATTGCTGTTGCGCAGCAGCCGGACACGATATTTCCTGCTTTACCAGCCGCAATACAACCTGTATCCGAGCTTTTCTGATGTAAACAATTTCTCTCAGACTGCTTTCCAGAGTGTCACCCACGCCTTTTCGGAGCGATCGGCGCTTGCCTGGAATACGACCGGCGCGCGCTTTTTGAGTCTCAATCAATTTTTGCCGCAATCCCTGGGTATTGGTGGAATTGGAGTCGTGGTGCCTACCCAGGTTACGCAATTGCTGGAAAGCAGCTTTGAATTGACGAATGCGGCTACTACTCTTTCGTTGCAGCGTTTGATGAGCGATCGGCTGACATTGACGGGCACATTGACAGGCGGCTTCTTTATGTTGATCCCGAATGTCGAGGGAGCGAACACGAATGAGGCGGAACGGCTTGCGACCGGTGGGGCGGATTTGAAACTGGAGTATCAGCGGACATTCAAAGACACGATCGGTATTGAGGTCACCCCCGTCTACATTTACGGTTTGCGTCCGACCGGGCATGAAGCAGCCGAAACTCTACAGGGTACGTATGCAAGGCAATTGACGCCAACGTTGATTGCAAGGGTTGCCGCCGGCCCGCTTTTTGTTCAGTCTTCGGTTGCTCCATTCGGCAGTATTCGACAGACGAGTTATGCGGTGAACGGATCTCTGAGTCGCCACATCCGGCAATCGCAGTTCGAGGTTAGCTACAGTCGAGCCCTTTTAGTGAATTTGTTGGAGCCCTCGTATCTATCCAATACCGTCGGCGCGAATGCATATCTTCCATTTGGCGGCCACTGGATTTTCACGGGAGGGGCGTCGTACACCGCGAACGGCGCCAACACAAATGCCGGTTCTGGACATGTTGTGGGCGGTTCCGGGCGGATGGCCTATCAAGTCACCTCAAAAATGCAGGTCTTCGGTCTTTACTCTTTGATTTCTGAAAGTTATTCAGTCGGCGGCGCAATACCGCAAACCGCAGGATTCACCAGAAACCAGTTTGGCGGCGGCATCCGATTCAATCTAGGCAATCCCATCACCCGTGGAGGTGTGCAGTAATGGAACGCAAACCGCCCTCGTCTCTCGGCGAGATTATCGCTGTGGTTCAACGTCGCAAGTATTGGATCATTCTTCCCGCTGTCATTCTAATCGCGTTGAGTTTGGCGCTGATTCCGCTTGTGCCGCGCTTCTACAAGTCAACCACCACAATTACAGTGGATGACCAGAGCATGCCGTCTGTGTACGTGAGGTCGGAGAATAACCGGGCGGTAGCCCATCTCGAGAAGATCAATCTGGAGGTGATGAGCGGGCAGGGATTTCCGGACATCATCCAAAAATTTGATCTCTACCCCACGCTGCGCAAAAAGACCGGTATGGCGGATGCGATTGGAGCAATGCGCAAGGACATCTCTGTCGAGGAAGTGCCGGATGCGAGCGATGGCAGAGGAGGAGTCCTGGCCTTCACCATTTCTTACGTCGGTCGCACACCCCGGGAAGCGAGAGATGTAACCGAGGCCATTACGGAGCTGTTCATCAACGAAAACCTGAAAGAGGGACGCAATCGGAATCAGGGAACCTACGCCTTCTTTACCACACAACTGAACGCGGAAGGCGAACAGTTGGCGGCGCAACAGGCCAAGATTCAAGCATTCAAGAGCGCGCATTTGGGGGGCCTTCCGGAGCAGGCACAGGCCAACCTGCAGATGGCGACTCAAATTCAGGCGGCAATGCAGACCAACGAAGACGCCATGACGCAGGCGAATCAGCAACGCGTGTATCTGCGGTCGGTGCTGAATGTAAAACAGACGGGCAGCCAGGCAGTTGAAGCGCCGGCCCCAGCTACGCTTTTGCAACTGGAGCTTGCGAAGAAACAACAGCAACTGAGCGCGGATCTGCTGAAATACACGCCCCTGTATCCAGACGTGATTCGACTGAAGCATGACATCGCTGTGCTGCAGAATGAAATCAAGAATG
>JBDTBI010000357.1:0-3396 GCA_039924215.1 Acidobacteriaceae bacterium | reverse complement strand
TGACTGGAAAACAACGCGGCCTTGGCAGCTTTCAAACCCTCGAGAGCACGAAACAGCGCGAACGCGAAATTCAGTATTTTAAGAAGCACTGAGCGGCGGAGTGACTGCTATGCCTGGCGAGTTGTGGCGTTGTCCGGAGCGCGGAGCACGGCGAGAACGGCAGCGATATATCCCAAGGTGTGCGCCATTCCGGCATGCCAGGGAGCCGAGCACGTCATCTGCGGGGTATGATCCGGAATCACCACTCCGTTGAATTGATTCTTGTGAAGGATCGACAGAAGGCGAACCATGTCGACATCGCCTTCATCAATAAAGGTTTCCCGATAATTGGGGACCTTACCCGTTATGTTTCGCAGATGAATGTAGACTATCTTTCCCTGGCGACTGTATTCATCGACTGCATCGTACACAGTGCCTTCCGTCATCTCCGCAGTGGTTCCAACGCACAACTCCAGGGCATTGCTGCTGCTGGGAACGGCATCCAACAATCGCTGGTACATGTGGGGCTGGTATACCAGCCTTGGCTGCTGCCGTATGGTTGGCATAGGAGGATCGTCGGGGTGGGCTGCCAGCGTGACGCCGGCCTGCTCCGCGACAGGAAGGATGTCGGTAAGGAAACGCGTCAACCTTTTCCATAGTTCTTCACGCGTAATGGAGGGCAGTATGGTCGGTGTCGCGCTCTGGTCATAGACCATGTTCCATACGGTTCCATTTCGGATTGGTTCGTCGTCGGCTGGTCCGTCCATTCCCATTGTCATCGCATTCCCGCGACCATGCGGGCGATAAACGCGGCCCGTTACTCCCGCGATACTGAAGTTGTAGCCAAGGGTTGGAATTCCCGCTTCTCCCATGTTGCGGACTATCGTTTTTACCTGTTCAATCTGATGTGCGCGCTTCGGCCCGTCGAGCAAAATATCATGCCAGATCGCGGGATCAAGATTTTCAATCGCGGCTAGAACCAGTCCGGCATCTTCCATCTGCTTCCGGATCTCGCTCATCTCGTGAGCTGACCACACGCGATCAGGATCGCCTGCTACTCCCCAGGGTGTATATTTCCCGCCTGTGGGCTGGTTGTTGCGATCATTGCCAACTCCGCTTTTGAAATAGTCGACTAAATGAATGACAGCGTGCGTGCAGCCGGCCTGTCGCGCGAAGTCATAATAGTCACGCGAAAGCATGTGTCGGTAGAGCCCAATTCCGATCTTCATGATCTACTTATCCTTAGTATTCAGTTGTAGCCATCGATCTCGACCGCAGGCCGATTCACGTTTGGCGACAGTATTTTGTGGGCATGATGTCGAGTCGAGGATACTCTACAACGAGATTTGCTGTACGTATTCGATTTTCCTTGCGGATCACCGCACTTGCGGCAACTTAGCCCACGCTCCTGCACAATCCTCCTACATAATCCAGTATTTTGCAAAGACCTCAACCGCGGTGGAGTCGGCTTGCGCGGGAATAACGATGACTCCGTCGATTTCGATAGTCAGGCGAAAATCATATACTTTGTGGCGGGGTCCGGAATCCTGGCCGTAGGATCCAAATGCCGATCAGCATCATTTCCGGCCGCAGTGTCCGTATCTGTGGCGATAGGAATTGATGCACCATCTGCATCTTGTCCATTCCATCGCCAACTAAACAAGTAGACAGTTCTCGCTCGACGATCTCAAATAGCTCTTCATCCGAGTTCCACAGTTTCATTGGACCCCTAACGCGCCTGGTTTTTTGCCAGGGCTTTCATCCTTCGCACACACCGTCGCGTTCTATGGTCGTAGCCCGTGTTGACGATTTTCCATGTACTACCATCCCTATAAAACGGCTGAAATGGAGTGAATGATGGATACGGTACTAGACGCCATGGAGCCCAATTATGCTTTCTGTTTTTTGTTGTCAAGGATTGACAACAGAATGAGAAACTTGCCTGTTTTAGACGATGCCGAAAAAAAGGCTCGAACCCACGAATCTGGGCAGGCTCTTAGGACTCAGCGCAATACCGCTATGTCCTACCAAATCGGCAGCATTTGCGACAAAAATACGACTAGCTTTTCAGCAGCGTCCAACGAACTGATACCCCCGATCTGCTTGACACGGTCCATACCTTAAACCAGGTTGCAAAAAGTTGCACACTTGCTACCGCTTTTCAGTTGACAACCATCCCACCCATAGATCACATAGTAGGGTATGTCCGCGGGCATGAATCGGGACGGCACGAGCGACTGAGGCACATTGATCTGCTGATTTTCTTCGCGCTTTGGCACAGAACATTTCTTGGCTCAAATCTCCCGGTTCCAAGTTCGTCTGTGCAGCACGAGCGCGTATGAAGCTTTCAATCATCCTCGATATTCAGGACATTCTGCCGGAGTTCCACGCCAGCAAGTTTCAACACGGTCACGCCAGCTTGCTGTTGAAGAGCTTCGCTGAGATCGAACGAGTTTCCGCCGCGTTCACAAGAGCGCCATCGTTTGCTCGACTTCGGCAGCGGCCAGATGTCTCCGCGAAATATTTTTTCAGTCGGCGATTCGGCGTGGCGCGTAACCCTTGGAGGAACCCGGCCGCGAAAGCAGCAGCACGCCTGCTGGTTAGCGTGCTGCGCATTCCCACCCTGGTGAAGTTTCGTGACGCCAGTAACCAGAAACAGTTGCGCGCCGGCTAAAAGTCGGGAGAGGCGACGTTGGACTTAACCTATGCTGACCGGGAGAGGGTCACGATGGACGACAGAGACGGCAGTGGCACCGGGGCGGTGCGAGAGGTGTATGAGCTTGACCCTCTCTCCGACCTACGGTGGCCGGCTTTGGTGACTACGCACCCGCAGGCATCGGTATTCCACACATGTGCGTGGCTTAGCGCCCTGAGAACCACCTACGGATACCGGCCGCTGGTCCTGACGACCTGTCCGCCGGACGCCGCCCGGCTGACCGACGGCATCGTGTTCTGTGAGGTCCGCTCCTGGCTGACCGGCCGGCGCCTGGTTTCGCTGCCGTTCTCGGACCATTGCGAGCCGCTGACGAACGACCCGAAGGCACTGAACGCAGTCCTCAACCGTGCACGGCGCGCAGTAGAACAGGGGCCCTACAAGCGGATGGAGGTTCGACCGCACTCGGCGCCAAGCGACGAGGCCCGGAGTTTCCAGCTCAAAGACGGCGCCGTTCTCCATCGTTTGGACCTCACCGCTCCCGCCGACCAGCTCTTTCGCAGCTTTCACAAGGACTGCATCCAGCGGAAGATCCGCCGCGCCGAACGCGAGAATCTCGTGTACGAGGAAGGAAGTTCCGAAGCGCAACTGAACGACTTCTATCGGCTCATGACGATGACGCGCCGGCGCCACGGCCTGCCTCCACAGCCCTTGAAGTGGTTTCGGGCGCTCATTGCCGCCTTCGGCCCGAGCCTGAAGATCCG
>JBDTBI010000356.1:0-4346 GCA_039924215.1 Acidobacteriaceae bacterium | reverse complement strand
AATGTACGTCGCCGATCCTGCCGTCGAAGTTGCCAATCCATCCAGCAATGCAGGTACAATCAGGACGCCGATTTTTTTCCAGGCCATTGTGGCTCTAATTGCGGCGGCAGTCGTGTTGCTCGGATGCGCGCCCCATCTCCTGGTGAGATGGATACAGGCGGCAATTCAAGTCTCCGGCATCTGATTCACCGCCAACTCTGGAGTGCATTCCTGCTGCAGGCGAAGTGTGGAACGACGCCAAGTGCCCCATGCCCTGGCGAAAGAAGAAGAAGAAATAACGGAGACGACGATGCGACTGAAAACAGCAGTCTTGTTGGGTTCGATAGCTTGTATCCTGCCTGCTTGTGGCACGACTCCAGCGAAGGCCCAGACCCATTCTTCCAATGCAGTGTTTACCATCGGAGCTTTTGATCGTTCCTCCGCGGGATTTGCCGGGGCACCGGGGTTTCTCATACCACCAGAAGCTCTCCATCAGCCGGTAGATTATGTCGTTGGGAAAAGCAATCCTGGAAAAGACTGGCCTGCCAATCAGAGGGTCGCCCTCGCTGCAAATTCTGCGGAACAGAATACGAAGGACGGTTCCGCTCCCCGTGCCATCCAATTTTCGCTAACCGGCGTGCCGGCGGCGATGTATCGGCTCCGCATCGCCGTGCTGATTGAAAACCCTACTGTGCCAACCTTGAACGTCACCATCAATGGCAAGCACGGAACGTTTTACCTGCACCCAAAGCTCGATTACAGCAATGGCGACCAGGCCGACTCCTTCGATGGAGACTACTCGAATGCTGACGTCTCGTTCGATTTTCCCGGCAGCTATCTGCATTCCGGTACCAATACCATCACGCTACAGGCAGTGGAAGACGCGGAGAAAGTCCCTGCCGACGCTGAACTGACCTATGATGCCATCGAACTGGAACGCGGGCAGAAGGGCGCTGCTACCAACAATGCATCTGCGCTGATTGAGCCCACCATCTTTTACAAGCAGCAGCAAGATCGTCTGAAAGAGCTGGTGGATGTCTTTGTCCGTTCCGGCGGAGCGATCCAGCCTGGCAGCAGCGCAGAACTCACAATCGCCGGGCAGCAATATCGTCAGACGATTCAGAACGGCGCGGATTTTGGAGAGGCCAAATTTGAATTTCCCGTTTCAGAGTTTCCCGCGCATACCGAAGCACAGATCAAGTGGAATGTGTCCGGCCACAGCCAGCACCAGAAACAATTGATTGCCCCGCAAAAAAAGTGGACCCTGTTCCTGGTGCCGCATATTCATCTCGATGTCGGATATTCGGATTATCAGGCGAAAGTCGCAGCCATCCAGAGCCGGGTCATTGACGAAGCCATGCACCTGACGGCACAGCATCCGGATTTCCGCTTTAGCCTGGATGGATATTGGCCTCTGGAGCAGTTCTTGAAGACCCGTACACCGGCGGAACAACAACGCGTCATCACGGCCATCCAGAAGCAGCAGTTGTTCCTTCCTGCGCAATACGCCAGTCTGCTCACTGGCTTCCCCACCGCCGAAACGCTGATCCGCTCTCTGTACCCCAGCGCCAATTTCAGTCGCGAGCATGGTACGCCATTCAATTACGCCAACATCACGGACGTCCCCTCCTTCACATGGTCGTATGCCTCCATCCTTGCCTCCTCGGGAATTCATGAACTGTTCTCCGGCAGCGACAACTATCGCGCGCCCGTCCTGCTGCAGGGACGCCTCAATGAAAATTCTCCGTTCTGGTGGGAAGGCCCCGACGGCAAAAAGGTCCTGCTCTGGTATTCGCGCCATTACATGCAAATGCAGATCATGTTCGGACTGCCACCGCTCGTCTCCGCCGGACATGACACGATTCCACTGCTGTTGCAGATGTATGAGCTTCCCAGCTATCACGCCAACGCCACCATCCTGTTCGGTACACAGGTGGAGAACACGGACCTGTACCCGCAACAGGCGGAGCTGGCGAAGCAATGGAACAGCGTCTACGCCTATCCCCACATGCAATATTCCGGTTTCCATGCGGCTCTCCAGAACATCGCGAAACAGTTTGGAGATACCATCCCAACCATAAGTGGCGATGGCGGCCCCTATTGGGAAGACGGGATCGGTTCCGACGCTTATTACGCGGCCATGGAGCGTGAAAACGAAAGCCGTGGACCATCGGCGGAGAAACTGTCTACGCTGACTTCACTCGTCAACCCAAAGCTGGCTGCCGACAAAGCCGATCTAAATCGGATGTGGACCGACATGGTGCTGATGGATGAGCACACCTGGGATTCCTACAACAGCATCAGCGACCCCACCAGCATGGAAGCGGTCCAACAATTACAGGTGAAGGACCTCAACGCGATAAAAGCGCAGGATCTGGGCCGTTTCGTGATACGCAACAGCATGGCCAGCCTGGTTGATTCCATCTCAGCCGGCCGTGGCAATCTGGTTGTGTTTAACACCCTGAACTGGAAGCGCAACGGCCTGGTTGCTCTGGACCTGGCGAAGGATCGGGAGATCGTCGATCCTGCAACTGGGAAGGTAGAACCGGTCGAAACTCTTTGGGACGGAAAGGATTTCCGGCACGTCCGCTTTGTCGCTCAGGACATTCCAGCCGTGGGCTACAAGGTCTATCAATTACGTCCGACCGAACAAGCGCCGGCATCTGCAACCAGCGACCAAACCACGACTCTCGAGAGTCCCTATTATCGCGTACGGCTGGATCCCACAACCGGCGCAGTACAAAGCATCTACGACAAGCAGTTGCAGCAGGAGCTGGTCAACCAGGAAAGCCCCTATCGCTTCGGCCAGTACCTCTACGTGACCGGCGGCGATAAGTCGCCGAGTACCGTCCTGTTATATAGCCATGTCTACCCGAAGCCGGACCTGCAAATCCACGGTGCAACCAATGGCCGACTTATTTCCGTGACACACACGCCCTATGGCACGGTGGCGCGCATGGAAAGCACGGACACGAACACCCCCCGGATCGTAACGGAAATTCAACTCTTCGATCACCAGAAGAAAATCGAGTTCACAGAAGAAGTGAACAAGAAAGAAGTTAATAGCAAGGAAGCTGTCTACTTCGCATTTCCATTCTCGATGGACCATCCGCAATTTCAGTACGAGATTCAAAACGGAGTGGTCGATCCATCGAAGGACATGTACCCGGGAGCCGGCCATGAATGGTTCTCCGTGCAGCATTGGGTTTCTGCACAGCAAAATGGCGTATCGGCGACGATCATGCCCCTCGATGCGTCTCTGGTCACGTTGGGAGACATCAACCGTGGCGAATGGCCGGAAAAATTTGGCCAGCGACCGGGAACCATTTTCTCTTACGTCATGAACAATTATTGGTTCACCAATTATCGTGCGGGTCAGGGGGGGCATTTCCGCTTCCGCTACGTCCTCACCAGCGCGCCCAGGACAGACGCGGCGCAGTTGAGCCACATGGGTTGGGAAGCAATGACGCCGCTCGAAGAGAATGAAATTACATCTCAAGATAAAGCGCTGGACCTACCCGGGCCTCTGAACGGAAAGCAGAGCAGCTTCCTGAAGGCGGATGATCCGAATCTGGTGCTCGATACCTGGAAACCGGCGGAAGACGGCAAAGGCACCATCTTGCGATTTATCGACCTCGGCGGTGCAGAGCGCACCGTCAACGTGCAAACGCCATTGTTCCATCTGGACCAGGCTTGGCAGACGGATGCAGTCGAAAGAAATCAACATCCGTTATCGCTGGTTGGAACAAACGAATTTCAATTGACGGTTCATCCGCATGAGATCCTCACGGTGCGAATCATTGCCAGCGGCGGGCTACAGCCGCCTGCGCAATAAACAGCGGCTCTCCTATCAACAGCGAGCGGCTTCTCTTGTAGGAGAGCCGCTCGTTGCTTTCCGCTTTAGTTGTTGGGATTCGTCGCCGCCAAAATCGCAACCGGGAAGCCGTAGACAATCTTTCCCCTTACCTGACGCGTCGCCAGGTCAAGAGCATCATCCCGCAGCGAGTCTTGAAAGATCCGCCGAATCTTCGCTTCGTCCCCTTCATCGGGAAAAGAGCGCTCCAGAAGATCGTCAAGTTCGCCTTCGAGTCGGAAGGTGCCGACACGCGGCTGATCCAGGCCGGCTTCCGCAAACAACGCGCAAAGCCCTTCGACCGGTAGCGCATGAACGTGCGAGGGATCGCGCAGCGTCTCGACCGCACCGAATGCCGCAGCTTTGCCCAGTGCGGGTGCGGAGTCTGCCACAACCACTTTCCCTCCAGGCCTGCACACGCGACGCATCTCTCGCAGCACTGATAAGGGATCAAGGAAATGGTGGAATGTAAATCGTGTGACGACAAGAGAAAATTCCCCGTCCTTGTATGGCA
>JBDTBI010000355.1:0-4257 GCA_039924215.1 Acidobacteriaceae bacterium | reverse complement strand
CGTGATATTGGTTCACTGTCGGACGCCGGCATCATCTATGCGGACCGGGAATACCAGGACTCGTTCAATCGGGTAGGCGGCTTTGATTATCGTGCGCGTTTGAAGAATCGCTGGACGCTGACTGGGCAGGTTCTCACCTCCGCAACGCAGAATATCAGCAACGGCACGTCAGGTGAACGGGAGTGTCTCATGCAGACCCTGACTTGCAGCGGACAAGTCTACCACCAGGGATTGAGCTACAGCGACTTGCACAATACTTGGTGGCTCACGTACGACGACACGTCGGCAGGCTTTGTAACGGATACGGGTTTCTTTCGGCGCCCGGATGTACGCGAACCCGGTGGATATTACTATTACAAATTTCGACCCAAACGCGGACTGGTTCTTTTCCACGGTCCCAGCGTGTATGCGGAGCGGATCTGGGACCATACTGGTCTGCCTCTCGATTCTTACGTCAGTCCGGCCTACAGTCTGACTTTTCGGTTCCGCACAACCATTTCCGCCAGCCTTGGTCTGTCGAAGGATACCTTGCGTCCCATCGATTACTCGGCGCTCCCGGATAATACCGTATACCACGACCATACCAGTGGAGTGTCCTTCTATAGTTCTCCAGTTCCGTACCTTGCGATCGGCGGCGGGGTGTATACGGGACGAAGTATCAACTATTCCCCGCCAGCCAACAGCGGGCCTGTTCCTGTCAATGTGACGTCTCCCAGTATGAATCTCGAAATCAAGCCTATCGGGTCCATTGACATGAATAACAGCTATGTCTTCACCCACTTCACAAATCCATCCAATAACGCCCTCGTGTACGACAACCACCAGGTGATCTCGCGCTGGAACTATCAGCTGACGAAGGCCTTTTCGTTCAACCTGATCGGGCAGTATGTTTCCACTCTTCCCAATCCGCAATATACCAGCGTAACAAGCTCGAAGAGTCTTTTTGCGGACGCGCTGTTCACCTATCTTCCACATCCCGGCACGGCTGTCTACTTCGGATACATCGGCAACTTTGCGAACCTCAATCGCGCTCTCTGCACTCGGGAGGCAAACGGCACCTGCAATCAGGACGACCCGATCCTACCCACCACGAATTCTTCTCTGATGAACGACAGCAAGACCCTCTATCTGAAAATGACATATCTATTTCGCTTTTAAATCGAATCTCCGGGCCGCTATTCTGTAAGTATCACCAAATATTGTTCGATCTTCCCATCTTGCATTGGATATGTCGTAGCGCACACAAACGTCGTGGCAAAGGTCACATCATAGACACGAAGAGTCATGTCGCCAGAGTATTCCGGGCGAAGACCGCAATCGGAGAGATCATCCACGCGCAGACAAGGCTTGCGACGACGAGGCAGTTGCGGTCTCGTCCGACGAGTGCGAGTGAGGCCATTCCAGCTCCGTCACAATGCAGGATGATGCCAAACACTGGGGGCAAACCAATTCTCAGCATACGAATCGTCACAATCCTAGTAAACTAGGGGCGGGATACATAGCCAAAAATTATGACAGACAGTTCAACTCATTCGATGAACCTTCCTCTCGCGACCGCGGTCGAGGCTACTGCCCAATCCGCTGGCCTGAAAGTTTTGTCCACTCTCGCAAGCACCGATTTTCATGGAGCGCCGACAACACGCTTCCAGTTTGGCTTGCAGGTGGACGCCCCCAGCGACCATACGCTGCAGCTGGAGCTGAGCGATACGTTTGATTTCCATCATCCAGCCCTGTTGCCGGAGATGACCGTGTATCTGCGCGAAGCCGCGTTGCGTCTGCGCAACCCACGGCCCGACTGCTACGTCACCCTGGCAGGATTGCCGATCCGATTTGAAGGTTTTAGCTGGCCGTTTCATCTTTCCACCTCCGGCTCCGATGCCTACGTGGTCCATGGTGTTGCGCACTTGGAAGATGGTTCGGAAAGCCCGCTCCATGCCAAGATCGCCGCCACCATGACGGTTACGTTTGCAGAAATCGTACCCGCGCCCGAGCAACCTTACGCTGAAACATTTATCTACAATGCCGTTCGCAAAGTAATGGACCAGGGCCAAATGGAACTGATCAAGAGCGGCAATCGTCAGCCGGTTCCCGTCACGACGCGCTATTACAGCCGCTGGCAAAAGAAATTTGTCTTTTCCGACTCGACTGAGGAAAGCCGCACAGACTTCCTGGCGCTCAAGCTATATTGGCTTTCCGGCGTGCTGGGTGGCAGCCAGCCGGTATGGATCGCCGATCCGCGTGATGCGCAATATCTCAATACCGATGTAGAACAGCTGCAAAAGGCCGCGACCGCACTGGCCAGTAAAGGATTCGCTGCGTTCAGCAGTGATTCGCAATTTGCCGCCGCCACACCTCAACTGCTTCAACGCGCCGAACATTATCATTCCGTGCTCGCGGATGCTCTGGCGCTCACCAAGCCGTCCTTCAATGAAGAAATGCGCCAGGGACACACCAACATGTAAGCTGTGGCTTTTTGGATGGGAATGTGATCCGCCATGAAATTGACGCCTCCTGCTGCCCGCAAAGACCCACACATACTTTCGCTTCACGGCAATAGTTTGTGCGACGACTATGGGTGGCTGCGGGAGAAAGAAAACCCGGAAACGCTCGAGTATCTTGCAGCGGAGAACGCCTATACGCGTGCCGTGATGGAGCCGGTGCAGCCGCTGATCGACACGCTCTATGCGGAGATGTTGAGCCACATCCAGCAAACAGATGTGTCGGTGCCGTATCGCGACGGGCGGTTTGATTACTATGCGCGGACGGTAGAAGGCAAACAGTATCCCATCTATTGCCGTGTCCTCGCGGCTCCGCAGTCGGCTCCACGTTCGCTTCCTCCTCTAAGCGGCTTCGCGGACGAGGAAATCCTGCTCGATGTGAATCAGCTGGCGGCGGGTCAGGCATTCTTTTCGATTGGCGCATCCGTGGTCAACGACAATGGAGATTGGTTGGCGTACACGACGGACAACACCGGCTTTCGCCAGTACACGCTGCATGCAAAAAATCTGCTGGCAGGTGCGACGCTCGAGTCTCTGGCCGAGCGTGTCGGCTCTGTTGCCTGGGCTGCGGATAACCGAACCCTCTTCTACAGCGTGGAGGATGAGGAGACCAAGCGCCCCTATCAAATTCTTCGCCGTACCCTGGATGCGGAGAAGCAGATATTCTCCGCGGCGGAACTTGTCTGGCAGGATACGGATGAGCGCTTTAATGTTGGCGTAGGACGCACGCGAGACGGGAAATATCTGATTGTGGAGGCGGTAAGCCACACCACCAGTGAACAGTGGTTTCTGGCAGCAGATCATCCAGCCGGTACGCTGCGGTGCATCGAGCCGCGACGCGACAATATTGAGTATTCCGTGGACCATCGCGACGGAGTTTTCTTTATTCGTGTAAATGACACCGGCAGAAATTTTCGACTGGTTGCCGTGAAAGTCGATGAATTACCGAGAGCCGATCACAACCACTGGCAGGAAATTCTGCCGCATCGAGAGGATGTGATGCTGGAGGATGTGGACCTGTTCCAGCATTTCTTTGTGTCATGCGAACGATTCCAGGGCTTGCCGCGTCTGCGTATTTATACCCTCACAGGGCAAGGAACATTGGCGGAGCAAGCGCATCAATCTCCACGTGAGATTTCCTTTCCCGAGCCCACGTACACGGCGACACCGGGCATCAATCGTGAATTCAATGTGACCGCTTATCGCTACGGATATCTCTCTCTGATCACGCCCAGTTCCGTGTTTCAGTACGATCTGGCGACCCGTCAGAGCACGCTGCTGAAACAGGTAGAAGTTCCTGGAGGCTTCGACCGAACCCTTTACACTTCCGAACGTATTCTTGCGACGGCCCACGATGGAGTGCAGGTTCCGATTTCTTTGGTGTATCGACGCGATCGCTTTCAACACGGGACGAACCCGCTGTATGTGTACGCGTATGGCTCCTATGGCTACTCACTGCCCATTGGGTTCAACTCCAACCGGCTGAGCCTGCTGGACCGCGGCATGGTGCTGGCCTATGCGCACATTCGCGGGGGTGGCGAGATGGGCAAGCCCTGGCATGATGCCGGACGCATGATGCACAAGATGAACACCTTTACCGACTTCATCGCTGTCACAGAACATTTAATCGAGGCCGGCTATGGTGCGAAAGATCGCGTAGGGATTGAGGGCGGCAGCGCGGGTGGTTTGCTGATGGGGGCCGTTACCAATATGAGGCCGGAGCTATTTCGGGTTGTCCTGTCGCACGTTCCTTTCGTAG
>JBDTBI010000354.1:0-4609 GCA_039924215.1 Acidobacteriaceae bacterium | reverse complement strand
ATGGGGCGCAGGCGATCCAGACGCCGAATTTTGACAGGATTACCCAACAGGGCGTGGTGTTCAACGATTGCTACGTGAACTGCACAATCTGCACGCCCAGCCGCGCCAGCCTGATGACCGGCAAAAGCGTTATGGGACATGGCGTCGACCGGCTGTATGACATCCTGCCGCAGAACGAGGTTCTGTTTCCGAAGCGTCTGCAGCAAGCGGGCTATCAAACCGCGCTTGTGGGCAAGCTCCATGTCAGCAGCCTCCCTTTCGAAGCGAAACAGCGCAACAAAAATGACGGATTTGACTTGTACGAATGGTGCGAAGAGCCTTCGGTGAATCTCGACTCTCCGCTGAATGCGTATGCCAAGTGGCTCAAACAACAGGATCCGACTTTCTATCGCGAGCTGAAAGCAAAGGGCAGAAAACTGAAGCACATTCCGGCGCATTTACACGCGACGCACTGGGCCACGGAACGAACCATGGAGTTTATCCGTGATGCCGACCGGTCCAAGCCGTTCTTTTGCATGATGAGTTTGTTCGATCCGCATAACCCCTACGACCAATATCCGCTGGAGATGAACAAGTTGGTCAACCAGAGCAAGCTGCCTGAGCCAGTCTTTACCCCGGACGAGAACGTCGATAAGCCCTATGGAATTCGGGAAGAAAGCGCGCATGGATACATGGGCCCCTTCTCCCAGTACACGCATGAGCAGCTGATGCAGATGCGTCTCGGCTATTTTGCGGAAATTGCGTTTCTCGATCAGGAGCTTGGGCGTTTACTCAATCAACTGGAACAGATGAAAATTGCCGAGAACACACTGATTGTGTTCACCAGCGATCACGGGGACATGCTGGGCGATCATCGCCTGCTGGCGAAAGGGGCCTTCTTTTATGATCCGTGCTCCCGGGTTCCGCTGCTGATGCGCTGGCCCGCTCGATTCAACAAGGGAATTCGCGTGCCGAATCTGGTGCAGCCGCATGACCTGGCCGCAACGATTTTAGATGCGGCCAACTGCTGGACGCCCGAGGAAAAGGCGGCCCGCCCTGAATCGGTCAGCCT
Organism: Acidobacteriaceae bacterium; assembly: GCA_039924215.1. Classification (GTDB taxonomy): domain Bacteria; phylum Acidobacteriota; class Terriglobia; order Terriglobales; family Acidobacteriaceae; genus JAKAAZ01. The sequence continues at coordinate 3,558 of JBDTBI010000354.1, read as the reverse complement.
GATCGACCTTTGTTCCGGCCAGACTGCGGATGCCCACGAATATGCTGTCTGCGTCTATCGCAACACCGGCGTAAACGATCACCATACCTACTTCGATCCGCCGATCGAGGCGACGATGATCCGCGACATGCGGTACAAACTAAACCTCTACCATGCACCCGTCGATCGTGGTCCTGAGGGCGAACTGTATGACATGGTGAAGGATCCTGGAGAAGCGCATGATATGTGGAATGTTGCCGAATACCTGCCGGTGCGCGCGCGCTTGACCCAGGCAATGACGCGTTGGATGGTGGAACGCCAGTTGGACTACTTCGGCTCCAGAGGCGGCTCACTCCGGTGAATGAAGCCGGAGCCGTTCTTGTGGCGTGGCATAGGAAGCTCTGAATCTTTGCTTCGACTACCTACTGATCAATCTGATGGATCGCGTGCTATACAGGAATAGCCCTTATGAAGCGACGTGAATTCCTATTCGGCTCAGCGGCGAGTGCACTTGCCCTTGGCATGTCCCCCGGTGACGCGATGGGGCAGGCCCCAGGGCAGGTCTCGGATTCTCCAATTTGTCCCAAATGTCCCCCACCGGCAAAGCGACTAGCTGTCTTTGACCTTCGAGAGCTCACGTCCCACGCCGCGGATTTTCGCCTCACGCTGGCGTGTCTCCAGGGAATTGTGAATAGCCGGCAGCCACGGCTGTACCTGATTCAGGACCACTATGACGAACTGTGGCTCGACTGGATGCGCGAACGCGGTGACATTGAAAGCGTTGAGAATCTTGGTATCGCGGAGGTATTCGCCAGATTTGTGCCGGAAGTGGGATCGATGTACATCACCGATCCGGCCATACCGGCGTCCATCAATGTGGCCACCATGCTCGCTGGGCTCCGCTCGGCCTTGGTTGCCACGCCGTCGATTGCGGACCAGTTCAATCTTTCGGCTGGCGCCTATCCCGACGACGAAAAAATCGGCGGCGACTTTCGGCGTATGTATTGGAAGAAAGACGTCGATGCCTATCGCTGGTTCTTTTCGAACTATGGATCACAACTCGGGCGGGGCGCAGTGTCCATTCTGGATCCCTATTCTGCTGTTCTTCGGGACTACCTGGTTGCCTTCAAGATTCCCATCGTGTGGATCTCTTCCCGGGCAGATGCGGCGCGGAATCCTCAGGCGGATTATGACGCCGAGTTCGCTTTCGTGCGGGAGCTTTTTCTGCGTTGGCCGCCCAATATTCCATGCCTTGGATGGCCGGGGAATTCCGTGGGTCCGGAGGCCGGAATCGGGGAATGGGATGGGATCGACCTGACGAGCCGATGCGCGAAGTTTGAGATTTGTTCCGGCTATGACGGTTATTCTCCCGCTGTAAGCAACACGACGGTCCACTCTGGGACGCAGGCGACCTTCCAACAGCATCCGGCCCCGATTCGTCTGCAGCGCGACAAGGTGTATTTCGCCATGATCCGTTCAGACGGTGACGGTTGGAATTTCCAGCGGCGTTCTTACCGCCAGCTATTTGACGATCCGCATCATGGCGCAGTACCGATTGGATGGCAGATCGGCCCCACCGCCGCCGATGCGATTCCGGACATCCTCGACTACTATTACCGCCACGCGCGTCCGGGAGATTACTTTGTCAATGCGCTAACGGGTGTGGGATATATCCGCGAGAACAACTATGCAGATCTGTATCCGCAGTCGCAGCAGGAAAAGATCCTGCAAGATTACGTTGCGCTCTCTGGTCGCTACCGTGCGCGGATTGATTCCAGTGTGATGAGTACCTACTCCGAGATGTCTCCAGAACGCCTGAAAACTCTGGCCTCCATCCCCGGGATTCGCGGTGTGTTTGCAAACTATGGACGCACCCGTGCCACAACCGCCGACAACCTGATCACTGTCGTGGATGGAAAGCCCGTCTTTCGGGCGGTGAATCCCAATCTGGCGAATCGAACCTTTACGCTGACGGGTCGACGCGAAGCCGTAAGTTCACTGGTGCGAACGGTTCGGGAAAACACGCCTCGAACGCGGCCATTCTTTCTCCACGTGTTTCTTGGAAACTGGCTTGTCACGATGGACATGGCCGAAGAAATCGTCAAACAGCTAGGGCCACGTTACGTGGCGGTTCGACCGGATCAGCTGGTCTCGCTCTTTCAGCAATCAAGAAAACAGAGCTGATCCTGCGGGAGGTTCTGTATTTGGAGAACAGCGTCCGTGCATCCCCTTTTCCATCCCCGACATGCATGTCAGTACTGCGCGGCGATTGTGACCTTGGAAATACCCATAGGCAGTTCTATGGTTTCCTGCTTCGCATCGAACTTCTTCCACGGCTTTCCATTCACTCTGACTGCCTTGAGCGGCTTTTGATCGGAATGCCTGAGGCGTAGAACGACTCGCGACGCGGGCTTCTCTGTTGGGAGATCCACCTCCGCGTTAACGCTCTGCGAATCAGGGGAAGAGCGGATTCGGTAGGAAACCTGCCCGAAGTAGGTAGGGGCATCCTGAACCGATATCTCCTGCTCTCCTTTGAGCCAGCACCGCGGCGTTCCGCGTGCCAGATGCAGCTCAGAGCCAATCTCCATGACCAGCATGTAACGAAGCTGATGAAAAAACCACGCTTCCTCATGCGTCTTGTTGGGCTGGGCACCACTGAAGTCCAGCTCTTCTTGAAAGGTCAGCGTCTGTGGGTCCGCAATCGAAGCCAGCGTATTGTAAAAACCCCTCAGGAAGTTTGGGATTTGATCTCTATGAAGGTACGCCTCCTGGTAGTGCAGATAGTAAGGCTGCAGCTTCCCAAACCCTCCCAGGTTGAACCAATCCGTCGCCAGCTGGTCGAGATTGACGCGGGACGCCAGCGGAGTGGAGAGAAAAAAACGATCTTCAAAGTAGTTCAGCATGTTCGTCACGATGGGATCATCTGGTTCCAGAACGCCGCAGTTGAACAAGTGAAACGGACCAATCGTGCAATCCGAAGCGTACCCATGCCGGCGATCCGGGTCGACGGAGTCTTTAACATCGGTGCTGAAGCCTCTCAATCCAAGATAGGGAGGCACGCTGGGAACGGAAGTGTTGTCGCGGAGACGGGTTACTGGAGAGAGGGAGACGCTCTCGTGCAGCGCCTTTAGAATGCTTTGCTTGTAATCGGCGGCCTCCGCCGCGAACGACTTCGCTTTTGCGGGATCGACTTGTTCCAGGATCTCCGCACAATTCCTGAGGCCGGCGTAGAACCAGGCGTTGAGCATGAAGCTGTATTCCCAATCCCGCAGGTCCGCTACGCATCCGGCGGGGGCGAAACCATAGCTCAGAGGCTTGGCTCCGTCGCCGCTGGCCGCCATCGCTCTCTTCCGCGCACGGACAATAAAGTCACAACCTGCAATGATCTTTGGCGCGACGCGTCGAAGCCAGTCGTTGTCGCGGGTAAATCGGTAATGGTCCGCAAGCGCCCAGAGAACTCCTCCCTGATCAATGGTGTAGATGGGCCAAAACCGATAGAAGCCGCCTTCCTTCGAGTGATATTCGCCCTCCGGCATAAACTCCCCCTGAGTTGCGAGGAACGCCTCCAAACAGCGCTCG
>JBDTBI010000353.1:0-3264 GCA_039924215.1 Acidobacteriaceae bacterium | reverse complement strand
TGGCCCGTTTCCAAATTTCGCCGCCTTCGACTCGGCCTTGAAACAAAAGGCGAGTTCGACAGATCCACTGTTCTTCGCCATTCTTGACAATGCTTCCGGCTCTGCCGTACGCCGGCTTTGCAACGGACGCCCGGCGCAACAGAAGCGATGTATCTGATGGCACGACACGCCTTGGAAGACCTGGGGTATCGCCGTTACGAATGGAAATGTAACGCCCTGCACCGACGGTCGCGCCGCGCGGCTCTCCGCCTGGGGTTCACTTTTGAGGGGATTTTCCGCCAACATATGATCGTCAAAGGTCGCAATCGCGACACTGCGTGGTTCTCCATGCTCGATTCCGAATGGCCGACGCGAAAAGACAACTTGGAACGCTGGCTGGCTTCCAGCAATTTCGATATGGAAGGACGCCAGAAACTGTCCCTTTCAAAACTCAACGCCGACGTCGGACGCTGATATGTGGTCGCGAGCCAGCGCTCCAGATCCCAGGATTCGGCTGTGTCGCTAAACCGAAGTTACGGCTGGGACCCTCTTGGTTGTGCAGACTGGCGTTCCCGCTGCGTGCTAAACTTTGTGTTTGTGCTAGGGTGCTTTTTCCGGCAACCTAAAAATTTCTTTCGAACTGCGAGCGAGGTTTTCCATGTCCGGCCACTCCAAATGGGCGACTATCAAGCATAAAAAGGGCGCCACTGACGCCAAGCGCGGCAAGACCTTTACGCGCCTGATTAAGGAAATCACAATGTCCGCGCGCTCCGGCGGCGGCGACCCGGACAGTAATCCCCGTCTGCGCGGTGCCATTGTTGCGGCCAAGGCAGAGAATATGCCTGCGGACAACATCAAACGTGCGATCCAGCGCGGCACAGGCGAGCTTGAGGGCGCGGCGTATGAAGAGATCACGTTCGAGGGCTACGGGCCTGGTGGTGTCGCTGTCATTGTGGAAGCCACAACGGATAACCGCAACCGCACGGTGAGCGAAATTCGCCACGGCTTCTCGAAAAACGGCGGCAACCTGGGTGAGTCGAATTACGTTTCCTGGATGTTCCACAAAAAAGGATTGATCTCGATAGCCAAGTCGGCGGCAGATGAAGAAAAGCTGATGAACCTTGTGCTCGAAGCCGGCGGGGACGATCTGCGCGACGAAGGAGACTCGTGGGAAATCATCACGGAGCCTTCCGCGTTCGAGGGAGTTTCGACGGCGATCAAGGATGCAAAGATCGAGACGCAGATGGCGGAAGTCACGATGCTCGCCTCCACCTATACGAAGCTCGAAGGTGGACCGGCGGCTCAAATGATTCGGCTGCTCGAAGCGCTGGAAGATCAGGACGACGTGCAGAATGTGTATTCCAATTTCGACATGGATGCCAAGCAGCTGGAAGAAGTCGCCGGTTAGAGTAAGCGACGTGTTGTAGTGGTGGATGAAATGGAATTTTGCGGTTTACGGTGAGCTGCAGGATGCTTCGCAGCAGGTAGAACGGTCGATGGAGTGAATTTGAAGAAGCAGTTTGCCTACCTGGCCGTCTTTCTGCTCTATCTGGCAGGAACATCCTTTTCTCAAAATCTATCCTCTCCTGGCCAGCCCGTCACTGGTAAAGATTACGTTCATGCAGCCATGCAGCGGCTGCCATGGGATCGCGCGGTATTTCTCGATGGCGGCTTCGGCGTGTCTCCAAGAATTGACGATCGTTTTCTGAATGCCGGTATTCGTCTCGGCAAAGTTTTGACCGGTCCCGGTGGTCCGGGAATCCTGCGCGGTCAGTTTGAATACGCCGTAGAGGTGATTCCATACTGGCAGGCATTCACGCTCAGGCAGACCTACACGCTTACGACCATCGATCCGCCCAGCATTCGGCAGGTCACCACTGGCGGCACTTACAGCGGGGTCAGCCTCACGCCGATTATTCTGCGATGGAATCTTGTCCATGGAAAGCGTCTTATGCCCTGGATGCAGGGAGCGGGCGGCCTGATCTGGACGAATCACAAATTTCCGCCGAATGGTCTGCGCGGCACCAGCGTGTGGAATTTCGAGCCGCAATTCGGTGTCGGCAGACATTATTTCCTGAAGCCTGACCAGGCGCTGACTTTCGCGGCCAACGCCGTGCATATTTCTAACGCCAGCCTGGGCGATTCAAACCCTGGAGTGAACGCCACTGTTCAGCTTCAAGTCGGCTACACGTGGTGGAAGTGAAGGGCACTCCCGCATGAACCTGAACGAAGCCATCATCGAATCCGTACCCAATTTTTCTGACGGAACGCATCCGGAAACACTAGAAAAAATTGTCCACGTCATGCAGGTGGATGGCGTTTCGCTGCTCGACTATTCCCTGGATCCCGATCACAATCGCTCGGTCGTAACCATTGCCGGCGCGCCCGCGCCTGTGCTGGAGTCGATTCTGCGCGGTGTCGGCATGGCCATCGCGAACATCGATTTAACGGCGCAGCAGGGCGTGCATCCCCGCATCGGCGCGGCGGATGTCATTCCGCTGGTGCCCATTCGCGGCATCTCCCTGCCGGAGTGCGTTGCGCTGGCGCACCAGTTGGGCCAGGAAATCTGGAAGCGGCATCATGTGCCGGTATATTTCTATGAAGCCGCTGCTCTACGACCTGACCGGCGTCTGCTGGAAGATGTTCGCAACGGCCAGTTTGAAGGCCTGCGCAATCAGGTGAAGCAGGATGCGACGCGACGTCCGGATGTCGGCGGTCCGGCTCTTCATCCCACCGCAGGTGCCAGTGCAGTGGGCGCGCGACAACTTTTAATTGCCTGTAACGTCTATCTAAATACCGGAAACGTCGGTATCGCGCGCGCCATCGCAAAGGAGATTCGCGCGTCGAACGGCGGCCTTGCCGGACTGAAAGCCATCGGCGTCCTGGTGCGTGGTCGCGCTCAGGTCTCGATGAACATTACAGATTTTCGCGCCACGCCCGTCAGCCTCGTCTACCGCTCCATCAAGGAGATTGCTGCCCGGCTAGGTGCGCATCCAGACATGCTGGAGCTGATCGGTCTGGTGCCGCAAGCGGCCGTCGAACCCGACAGCGAGTGGATGCAGCTGGCCTCCGGCTTTTCCGTCGAGCGCACCCTGGAGCGTAAACTGGAAGAACCGTTGCTTTGGCCATAAAGGGAATGCAGGTGCCCCGGAACTCGCTTTTGAGGCTTGGGTGAGTTCGTCTCTCATTGCCGATTTGCCGATACGTAACAATGGATGAAGGAGAAACAAATGAATCGTTGGAACAAGACTCTGACTCGCGGATTGAGCTCGCTGGCTGCATCAC
>JBDTBI010000352.1:0-5076 GCA_039924215.1 Acidobacteriaceae bacterium | reverse complement strand
CGATCCTTTGCAGATCGAAGACTCCCAGTTCGGTCGCAACATCACTAACGAACTTTCTGTATGACTCATTTTCTTCAGGCGTGACCTGCATATCACGCTTTTACAGGCGCAACTTCGTAGTTCTAGTACATAGCCTCGAATTGGAGAACTCGCCCGGATTAGTCATCAAAAATGGGGCTTCTCGTTGCTGGTAGCATTCAAGACAGAAGAGGTGATGGATGCCTGTTATTCGGACGTGTACGAATTGCCAACAGAAGAATCGGGTCGCGGCCAAATACCTGGCGGCCACGGGGCGGTGTGGCGCGTGCAAAACGTCGCTGCCTCCGTTGGCCGAGCCTCTGGCGGCAGACGCGCGTCTGTTCGACGAGGTTGTTCAGGGCTCTCCGGTTCCGATCCTTGTCGATTTTTGGGCGGAGTGGTGTGGGCCGTGCCGCATGGCAGCTCCCGAGGTTGCGCGTACCGCGGCAGAGATGGCGGGGAAGGCAATCGTGCTGAAGGTGGACACAGAGGCGAATCCCGAGCTCGCGGCGAGATTTCAGGTTCAGGGTATCCCGAACTTTGTTGTTCTGTCGGGTGGACGAACCGTCTTGCAGCAACCTGGATTGGTGGGGCATGAACAGATGGAGCAATGGCTTCGGAACGCGGCGGGCTGAAGCGACATCCGATCCTACCCGGCGTACCTCCCAGGTCTCAAACGCGAGACCTAGGATCAAACTTCGGGTTCAATGGACGTCGCTCTAATCCGTCGCTCTAATCAGTTTGTTCCGTTCCGGTGATTTCTTTCCGACTCATGAAAATCCGTCTGGACCCTGCGCACGTCTGAGAAGGGAAACGCGTCGTGGTCGTGTCGGAATATTTCATGCAGCTTGCGCACCGGTGGATCCTTGGGATGGTGGTTTGGCCCACCCGTCGGGTCGTTGTGGGAGGGAGGAGCGCCAGCCCCGAGTGCGTCAAGAGGCGGCGGGGCACCCATGACGACGTAGAAATTCACCATCGCCCGCGGGTCCGTTGGGTTGATTTGCTGATATGGATAGACATCATGGCACCAATTCAGCACCTGGCCGGTGTCGCCGGTGCAGTCGATCAACTGGGTATTGACGGTCTTGCGCTCCTCCGTCGTTGGATACGGATTCTTTGGGAAGGCGGACGGCAGGCCCTTGAGCTTGAAGACGTACACTCGGCCTTTGCTATCCAGCATTGAGTTTGTGCAGTTGAGAATGCTACTGGGCGTATCGTCAATTCCCTCCGGCACAGCAAAGCTGGTGAAATACGTGACTGTCGGGGTGTCGGGAGTGGTTGTGCAGCGGCCATATTTCGCAAAATGGATTCCACCGGCATAGGACGAAGAATATCCGAACGGGAAGTTGACGTTGGGAGTGGCGTGGTCCGGGTTGGGCAGACTTTGTGTTCCGCCGACGGAAATGATCAGCCCGGTGCCGTCCGTCTGCATATTGCCGACGGCATCATCGACGGAATAGGCATAGGTGTACGGGGCATTCAGATAATCCGGGCCGTGGACGAGTGCGACATACGGATCGAATTTTCCATATTCGCCTTTCAGAACCTGAATCCAATATTGGAGTTGGTCAAAATCGGCCTTGACGATTTCATAATTCAGCGGCTTTTTCGGATCGCTGTAGCCCGGCGTGGTGTAAAGCTGGTTGGCTGCGGTGTTGGTGCAGTTTTCGACGAACGGAGTCCAGCCGTACAGGTGAGCCAGCAATAATCGCTCCGACATCTTCACCGGAGTGCCCGTGCATCCCCATTTTTTGGTCCATTTGCTCTGGTCGTTCTTCCATACACTCTGGTAATTGTCGTAGTTGGCATTCAGGAGGGCGGTAACGGTGCGGATCAGCGGACAGACCGCGTCGCCACCATTCTGGTTCACGCAGGATTCCCATTCTTTGGTCATGCTGGCAATGGGGGTTGAATTGACAGGCGCGGGGAGGAATACGTTCGTATTGTCGAAGGCGGCAGTATTCAGGAAAATTTCCAGAGAGGAGGGGATCTTATCTTGAATTACACTGCCGTTGCTGTTCTTGTAGAGCGGCCAGTCGGCGCCGAGAGGCGAAGCATACCAATTCGCGATCGCATTGTTGAAATCGCTGATGCGGCTCGGCGAGCCGATATACCCGATCATCGGGTTGCCGTAGGGTTCCATCACGGCGGGCATGTACACGTAATTGACGTAGGAAACGTCGTAGTCGACGTTGTTCGGCACCCATATACGCGTCGGCTGGCCTGGCTCGGTGTGGTCCGGATTAATCGGTTGCGCGCCCAGAGTATATTCGGTTAGCTGCTGGGGGTCGTTATTGGGGATCGAGACCGGCGTCTTAAAGAAACTCAATTTGCAGCCGCCGCTGCATGTGGGCGGATTGTTTGTCGGCGTGATCTCGTTGCCGTTCTGGTCGGCATTCCAGTGCTGCTGCAGCGCCTTTGGCGGCGATGTATGCGAGGCCGGGCTGCGATAGAAATTGATGCCGCCGCCTTGCCACCAGTCGACCAGTTGGCCGGACTGCTTGGGATCGATCGCGCCAACCAGGGGCGAGTACAGGGGCAGCGTGATCGTTACGGAACCGCCCGGGGGAATGCCATTCTCCCCATTGGAGCAGCAATTAATGTACATGCGGTATTGGGTGGATCTTGGATACGGGTTCGCCACGAGCTGGTCATCGGTGAGTTGGAAGCACGCTTGCATCCAGGTATCGGTAGCACTGGGCGCGCCGGCGAACAGGACCGGGTAAATGTTGTGGTTCGCGGAGTCGTTGAAAATCTCGACCGTCATGTGCGGGGTTTGCCCGTTCGTGCAACTGATGGATGGAGGAGGGGCTTCCGCGTTCGCATTTTTCCCACCGAAAACGAGAACCGCGAGCGCCAGGAATGCGGCGAGCGCTCCATGTTTTAAGGTGCGTGACTTGAATGTGGTTGACTTGAATGAGCAGAGAGTTCTACAAACGACAAGACCTTCCGAACCTACCCTTGTGATGTGCATTTTTCCTCAGGTGGAATTTGTTTTAATTCGTGGGGGAACTCCAGCATACCACTTCAATCCACCGTAAGCCGTCGCGCAGTCCGCGCTGTATCGCCGCACTGTATACCCTTGTCATCCGGCTTGGAGTGTTCCCAATTTACGCGCGCATCTACTGAATTCATATAGCCTACAGGGGCCGACGGCCGCAGTGTGGCAGCACGTTTTCTATTCGCGGCGTAGTGCGGAGTTCTTCCTCTCCCACCCTTGCGCAAAAAAACGCAAGGATGGGGCACCCGCAGCGGTGGGGGAACTTAAAGTGTGCCACCGGCCCTGGCAGACTGCGGCTATCTACATAGGTTGTTCAACTGCTATCTACATAGGTCGTTCAAATGTTTGACCGGTTCGGGAAAGGAGGGCGGAGGCTTCACATGCTGCGCATATAGAAACTCGTCGGAAAACTGGCCGCCGTTCGGGAGCCCGATGGCGGGGTCGAGTGCGTAGGCGCGGTTCTTTTCCACTTTGGGCAAGGAGGCGAAGCGGAAGCCCTGTTGCTTGAGGAGGCGAATGAGGCTGGGCAGCATGAGCGTAGTGAATTCTGTGGCGTGGAGCAGCAGCACGTTGGGAATTTCGTGGCCGAAGGCGAGTTGCTGCTCTTCGCGTTCGAAGGGAATCAGTTGTGCCGCGGCCTCGAGATAGCTCTGTTGCAGCCAGGCGATCCCGGCCTGATCGTGTTTCTCCATGCAGCGGAGATAGGGGTCGCTCCAATCATCATCGTTAAAGTTCAGCGTGATCTCCGCGATGCGATACCCGTGTTGGCGCAGCCAGTCGCGCACGTCGTTACGCTTCGCCAGAGTGTCGCCCTCCTCCATGTACGGGAAGCGGAGCCAGTGCCAGTTGCGTTTGCCCGCGTACTGGCGCAGCGCCGGTTCGTCAAGCGCGATGTTGTGCTCATAATCGGCGGCGGTTTCACTGGAGAGGGCAGGGTGCGACCAGGTGTGGTTGCCGATGTTCATGCCTGCGCCCATCCAAATCCGCAAGGCCTGCTGCGTGTCGGGATCGCCTCCGAGATCGACGGCATTGACGAAGCCGTAGACGCCTTTGAGGTGGTTGGCGCGCAGCTCCTCTGTAAGGTGGGTGAGAATGCCGACGCGGGTGACGCCCGGGCGCAGGCCGCCCCCTGCCGGCAGATCGTCAAAGGTGAGCGCGACGACAGGATGACGTTTGAAGGGCGGATGAGATTGCAGCGGCGGCTGGGGTCTTGTCTCGGGGCTCGCCGAAATGGCGCCTGCCGTGGGAGAGGAATGTGTCTGGACCAAGAATGCCTGGGCCAACAATGTCTGGGGAAACAATGCGGTGGCTGCGCCCAAGGCGAACAGGATTGCAACCAGCAGCCAGCGGTGCTTCATGCAGCCATGCTCCTTCATGCTTTCGTCCTACTTTATAGTGTCGACGGACAAAGCTCCCACGGCAAACCGGTAGTTGCACCTGCAATGGGTCGCAGGAAACTCTCTGCATAAAAAACTACGCTGCACAGCCTGGGAATTCATTTTGTTCACGAACTTTCCAGTGTATGGCCTGCGAAAATGGATCTTTCAGGTCACTCCCCGGAAAGGTGCAAAGACATGGCTCAGCGATTGAAAGGGAAGTCGCCTTGATTACTTCAGAATGCTGTAAGGCGTGGCGCGAAGAGCTGAGAATCGGAAAGGATTTTTACTGCTGTGCGACGGATACTCCGCCGTTTACCGTTTGCAGGTGGATGGTGGGTCCCCCCTGGCCGAGGTTGGTGTCCAGGCGATGTTTGAGCAGGCCCTGCACGGGGCCCGGAAAGGCGACCGAGATGCCACCATTGACCGTTTGGGCGACCAGGTGCGCGGAGTAATGGTCAGGGGCGGTGACGGAGATACCGCCATTGGTGGAGCGGGCGGACAAACCATCTCCATGCCACGTATCGCCGGTGAGAAGGATCTTCACGCCACCGTTCACTGTGCTGGCATGCACATCTCCAGCAACGTCTTCGAGCGTGATGCCGCCATTTACGGTTTTCGCGTGAAGGACGCCCTCCACCTGCTGGATGTCGACGCCGCCATTTACGGTATGCAGTTCGG
>JBDTBI010000351.1:0-3278 GCA_039924215.1 Acidobacteriaceae bacterium | reverse complement strand
GCTCGCATGGCCGTAACTTCGCTGTCTGCCGCCAAACGGCTGAGGCCCAGCAGCACGCCTACCAGCACCGCCATCGGAATCGTGACGGTCAGGGAATTTGGCAGCGTAAAGGCTACCAGTTTCAGCACGCTCAGCGGAGAGGCGCCATCTTGCACGACAAGTTCCAGAATCTGGATCAGCCGGGGCATGAACAGCACGAACGTGAACAACGCGATCCCAACGAATGTGTGGGAAATCACTTCGCCGAGAATGTAACGTGTCAGGATGCGCACAGTTGGTGTCTTTGTCATGCTTCTGCGTTTTGAGCCGAGGTAGTTCGAACTTCAGTGTATCGCCTGTGCGTGGCTGGCATTTCGCCCAAAAATGGCAACTCCAACGGTGCGATTCCGTTCTGAAGTTTTGGTAAGGGGGTTGGGATATCTCAATGCCAGTTCTTGGTGTGCGGCCAATAGACATTCAGTGGGATCTTCCCCCCCCGGCAGAGAAAGATACTCCGATTCTCGTACGGCATGGCTAGCGGGTTATTTGTGTGGGCCGCCACCTCGACCGACTGGAACTCCTGCGTGAGACGCCCGTACGAGCCGTCGCTGTCGATGACAATCATCACCCGTCCGGTATAGCCTCGCGGCCCCCAGTAAAAGTAGTTTTGGTGTCCGCTGATGGCCTGCGGCAGCCCATATTGCGCGCCGAAGATGTCGATCGCACCGGCCTCGCCGTAGTTGCTACAAAAGATGCCTGCCTGAGCGCGCTCGGCTGCGGGAAGTGAGTTGTAAACGCCAGCGACCTTGGCTGCCATCTCTTGCCAGCCGAACCTGTCTGCGAAGAATTGCGGCAGTGGGCCCGTTTTTGCCGTCTCCGTATCGCCGCTTTTCAAATGCAATGCTTTTGTGTAACGAATCCAGGTATAAGGCGGCAGAACCGGAATTGCCATGGGAAGCGTGATCGCCCCCAAAATAGCCATCACGACGCACCAGGCCGGGAGCAGCCATGCTGTTTTACGGGATGCGGAAAATGCGCGCTGCCAAGCGAGCGCCCCCGCCGCGAACAATACGGGATAGACCGGCGCGACGTAGTAATCCTTGGCAAAGAGATGAATCATAATCGCCAGCAGAACCAGATACATGATTCCAATCCAGCGGAAACTGCGCGCGGACCTGGCCACAAAGAGCCAGATCAGCCCCGGCAGAAGCAGGAAAATGCTGATCGGGTTCAGCATCTGGATTTGTGCGCCGAGAAAAGCGAATGGGCCGAGCTTTACGTTTTTATGGCTACGGTTGACATTGTTCAGCCATTCCAGCGTCGGCCACTGGTGATGAATCTGCCACAGGAGGTATGGGAGCGCGATCAGAACAATGAGCCCGACCGCTGCGAGCGTCCAACGGCTCCAGAGAATTTTGCGCTGCGGAGTCAGCAGCAGTGCAACCAGTAACGCGACCAGAAAAAATGCGATGTCCGGTTTGTTCAGGATACCGAGGCCGCCAAGCACGCCAAAGAGGATCCACCAGCGCGGGCTGCCCCCACGAACGATCAGGAGGATGGCGACCATACACCCCATCCAGAACATCGGCTCGAAAGAATTCATCGAGAGAAAGCTATCGATTCCGAGATACACCGGCGCGATCAGCACGGCAATCATTGCCAACACTTGAGCCGCACGCCTGCCGCCCAACTGCCACGCCAGCACTCCGGTCAGAAAAACTTTGACGGCGCCGGCCAAGGCCGAGAAAAGACGGAAGAGAGCCAGATGATGAAACCCGAACAGGATCTCCGCCGCGCGTGCTTGCAGCGCCACCATGGGCGCCTGGTCAACATACCCCCAGGCCAGGTGGCGTCCGCACATGATGTAGTACATCTCGTCGCGAAAAATTCCGTAGCCGAAATGCTGCGCCACGACATTTCCGACGAACTCAATCGCCAGCTTGATTGCGGCGAATGCGAGGCCGAGCTGGAACACACGTTTCCATGTTTCCGTAGGGGCTGTTTGCGTGTGCATTGGAACTCCGAAACAGACGACAGACCAGGATTTTCTCAGATGTCAGCGAGAATGATATTCGAGAATACGGTGCCTGAGAAAGAAAAGTTCCCCGGAAGGGTCGTAGTAGGTGTTACGCACGAAGGAATCTGCCGGGTTCGTTCTATTCATCTGCCAAAGGAGAGGGAAGGGAAGGATGAAAATGCTCGCAAATGGACTCTGCCACCTTGCGGGAAACGACGGATTGGAGCGCTTCGAGCGAAGCAGCCTGGATCGCCCGCAGACTACCAAAATGCGTGATGAGCCGAGTGCGGGTTTGCGCCCCGACACCGGGAATATGCAGCAGATCGGAATCCCGGTCGCGCATCTCGCGCCGCTTGCGATGGTAGGTAATGGCGAAGCGATGGGATTCATCCCGGATACGCTGCACCAGATGCAGAACGGGTGAGTGACGGTCGAGAACCACCGGCTCATCCTCCTGCCCGTAGACGTAAATCACTTCTTCCCGCTTGGCGATTGCGGCTAGCGGCTGGGTGGTACAACTCATCTCTTCCAGAGCAGCGGCGGCAGCATGCAACTGGCCCAGTCCTCCGTCGATAAGAATCAGGCTGGGCATCGGCCTATGCTCCTGCTGGAGTCGGCGATAGCGTCGCGCGACCACCTCCCGCATGCTGGCAAAGTCATCGACGCCGGTAACCGTTTTCACCTGAAATTTTCGATATTCCGATTTGTTCATCGCGCCTTTCTCCCAGACCACCATCGACGCAACGGTTTCTGCTCCCTGGATATGGGAAATGTCGAAGCACTCGATTCGCTCCGGCAAGTCAGGTAAATTCAGAGACTCTTGCAACGCTTCTTGAATGGCGCGGATGCTGGGCTGTAAGACGCGGAAACGCTGGTCGTACGATTGTTTGGCGTTTTGCCCCGCCAGGTCGAGCAGGGAACGCTTCTCCCCGCGCTGTGGCACGGCAATTTCCACCTTGTGCCCGGTGTGACTGGAAAGCAGCTCTGTCAGAGGAATCCGATCGGCAAAGTTAACTGGTACATAGATATTGCGGGGTACGTACTGCTGATCGATGTAGAGCTGCTTGAGCAATGCTGAGAAAAATACCGCAGGGGAGAACGTTTCGTTGGCAGCAAGGCTCGCAGGGGGGGCAGGATGCGGCGAGCGGGAGTCATTTTCTGTTCCGGTGGCTGAAGAGTTCGCCATCTGGATCTCCAGAAAGTCCGGTAGGTCTTCCCAGAAGAATTCCCGCCGATCGACAATGTGGCCGTTGCGGATATGGAAAAGATTTACTGCCAGCAT
>JBDTBI010000350.1:0-3122 GCA_039924215.1 Acidobacteriaceae bacterium | reverse complement strand
TTGGCGATATGGTCACCATGCAGTGGTGGGATAATCTCTGGCTGAATGAAGGCTTCGCCACCTGGATGGAAAGCAAAGCTGTCGACCAATGGAAGCCGGAGTGGCACATTCAGCAGGATGTAGCGCTCGCGACCGATGGCGTGTTGAATTACGACGCGGGCAAGGTAACCCGCACCATCCGGGCCAAGGCCGATACCCCCGGCGAAATCAATGAAATGTTCGACGGCATCACCTATCAAAAAGGTGGAGCGGTGCTGGACATGACGGAAAATTACGAAGGTAAGGAGGTCTTCCGTGAGGGAGCCCATAACTATCTAAAGGCGCACATGTACGCCAATGCAACGGCGCAGGATTTCTGGAAAGCACAGACAGAAGCTAGCGGCAAGCCGATCGATAAGGTCATGGATAGCTTCATCGCACAGCCCGGCGTGCCGCTGGTGAAATTCAGCGCTCCGCAGAACGATTCGACCGCCACAAAGCAGCAGCGTTTTTATTTGAGCCCCGATACTAAGTCAACCGCCGCGCAGGCCTGGACCATCCCCGTATGCTTCAAGTCCGGCAAAGACGCAGACGCGACTCCGAAGTGCGATTTGCTTGATTCGCAGCAGCAGGCGTTGACCATTCCTGCCGGAGAGATTTTCTACGGGAACGCGAACGCCAAGGGCTACTACAGAACGGAGTATGCGCCCAGCGATTACAACAACATTCTGAACGCGATTGAAACGCGGCTGACGCCGCCGGAAAGGATCGGCTTTGCCGGCAACGAGTGGGCGCTGATGCGTTCCGGCCGTGGCAGCGTTGGCGATTATCTGAATCTCGCTTCAGCGCTGCGGAACGATCCAAATTCCGGTGTGCTCGACAATGTGAGCGGATCGATTGGGGCCGTCGATGCCCGCATTGCAACGCCGTCGGATCGAAAATTGTTATCGGCATGGGTTCGGGAAAAATTTGGACCGGCCTATGACCGGGTGAAGGATGTGGGCTCGTCGGATTCTGTCGAAAAGCGGCAATTGCGAGCCACGCTATTTGGATTGTTGGGGCAGATCGGACGCGATCCGAAGATCATTGCGGCGGCGCAGCAGGTCACCGAAAAATATCTGGCCGATCCTGGTAGTGTTGAACCTGCTTTAGTGCAGCCCGCAATTTTTATCGCTACGAGAAATGGCGACAGTCATTTGTTCGACCAGCTGCAGCAGGTGAGCAAGACCTCCAACAATCCGGATGCGAAAACAACCGCGTTGTATGCACTCGTAACCTTCTCGAATCCGGCATTGTTACGCCGGGCACTCGATTACGCAACGTCAGGGCAGGTTCGCAATCAGGATTCGGTCATCCTTTTTGTCATCGCCTTGCGGGATCGTGATACGCGCCCCATCGCCTGGGACTATATCCAGAAAAACTGGAATAAGGTCCACGCGCAGATGACGACGATGATGGGCGGATTCTTCGTCGGCTCGACAGGCTCTTTCTGCAGTCAGGAGAAGGAGCAGGAAGTGCAAACGTTCTTCACTGCACATCCGGTCATGGCTGCGGAGCGAGCGGTCAAGAAAGCCACCGATTCCATTCACGACTGCAGCGTGCTTCGTGCAACGCAACAGCCGAAATTGGCAAGCTGGCTTGCGGGCAGAACCTGAACCCGGCGCAGTAGGCTGCGAATTCAGAGGCAAACTCCAGGGCTCGGAAATGAGACCTGGGACCTCTCGTTTTTTTGCAGGTCCATCCAAAATTTCTGGGGAACGTGAGAGGAATTGCGATGATCTTTCCCCCGGTCAGTTCAAGGCCACTCCTCAGTAGCCGTTTGCGATCAAATATTCGACGGTCAGTTCAAATCGATTCTCCGCCGCTGACTGCGAACCCGCCGAAAGCTGCTCGGCATATTTCGCCATCACGTCCACTTCAATATTGATCGGGCTTCCGGACGACATCGCATGCAGATTGGTAGCGCTGTAGGTGTGCGGAATAATCGCGATCGCCACTGTTGCTCCTTCGACGCGAGCGACGGTCAGGCTGATTCCCTCGACAGTGATGGAGCCCTTCTCGACCACGTACCGTGCGCACTCTTCCGGAATCGTCAGCCGGAGCCACCAATCCGTTGAGCCGCTCTTGTTGCTTGCATTCAGCGGCTCCAGCGATTGGACCGTGCCGACTCCATCGACATGCCCCTGGACGACGTGGCCACCCAGCGGCGTGCCGGCCGGCGTAGGCAATTCCAGATTGATGATCGACCCTGGGTGCAGCCGGGTGAGAGATGTGCGTGCGATGGTTTCCGCGGCGAGATCGGCGGCAAATGTGTGGCTCTCGTTATTGATGTCGAGTGCGGTGAGGCAGACACCGCTGACAGAAACGCTGTCACCCGTATGCAGCCGCTCGATCAGCGAGCGCGGACCCGCGACGACGACACGTGTGACTCCCCAGGTGTTTTCGATGGAGCGGATGGTGCCGGTGGTTTCGATAAGGCCGGTGAACATCAATATTCCTTTTCAACCGTATCTTGGCGTTTCCCTTGCGCCGTCACTCTGAGAAGGCACGCATCACTGTATTTTCCAAAAATCCTTTTATGCACTTTCCCAGGGATTGTGAATATACCCTTCGACGCCGAAGTCTTCACCCAGTTCGTACAGGTGATAGCTGCTGAGCCGGGTAGAAAAATATGTGTTGGCTTCGAGCGAGCGAACGACAGGTACCGCCGCATCACCGTAGAGAACCGGCGCATAGAACAGAAAAAGTTTGTCGACAATCTGAGCGGCCAATGCGGACGCGTTGATCTGCGAGCCGCCTTCCAGCATGATGCTGATCATCTCCATTTCCGCCAGCCGGTCGATCACCGCACGCATGGGAACTCGTCCATTCAAGGGATCAGGATCGAGCCGTTCCACCATGACTCCCCTCGCTTTCAGGGCTTTCGCCTGCTCTTTGGCGGGCTTGGTGTGGAAGACAAGAACGTCCTGGTTCGCGGTGCGCACCAGTTGCGAATCGAGGGATAACCGCAGCGAAGAGTCGAGCACCACGCGCAGAAACGGACGACGACGCTGCCGGCCGCTGCGATCCGTCAACATCGGATCGTCGTTGATAATCGTGTCAATCCCAGTCAGAATCGCGTCGGCACCATGGCGCAATTCCTG
>JBDTBI010000349.1:0-4801 GCA_039924215.1 Acidobacteriaceae bacterium | reverse complement strand
AGGCGCTTCACACGCTACAAGCGACGGGAGCAAAAGCGCTTGTGGGCTATTTTGAATCTCCACCCATCGCGGATAGCAGATGGCGCCATTTGGCGGATGGATACTACTTCATTCCGTTGTTTTGATTCCATTGCTCGACGACTGCGCTTGGTTATCATGAAACTTAGAAAGTAAGTCGTGGGATGGAAGGCAGTGCTCCACGATCGTCCCATACGTTGCCCTGCCTCGCACCGGACAACCATCCCAAAATCCCGGGAATCCCCGAACGAGTGCCTTCCGTCCGCCAGAAGTTTCCTTCTTATGCCGCTACCCCGTACAATGTCGCCATGGTACTGCTGGATGCACCCCAATACGACGCGCGTAAAGCTCGAATTCGCCGGAATATCATCATTGGCATCATTGTCGCTATTCCGTTCATCGCCTTCTTCACCTGGTATTGGTGGAATTGGCCGGAGGAGCATCGCGTCAATGAATTCTTCCATGCCGTCGAGGCAAAGGACTATTCGCACGCATTCGCGGTCTGGAACAATGATCCTAATTGGCAACAGCATCCTGACCAATACAAAGTGTATCCATATAAGCAGTTTGCGTCAGACTGGGGCCCATCCGGCGACTACGGCGTCATCAAGAAGGCAAAAATTGTTGTCACCAAGGAATATGGCACTGGGGTTGTCATCGGGATTCAGGTCAACGATGATCCAAAAACTTTGTTCCTTTGGGTCGAGAAACAATCCAAGACGATTGGCTACTCTCCAGTAGAACTGCGCTTTTAAATCGGCTTTGCCGCGGGTGACTGGCAGGGAAATGCGGAATCGACAACGCCGATTGGAAAGTTTCACGCGACGCACCAAGCCCGAATCGGCAGACGCTCATTCATGCCCTCCACTCTACAAACTCTCTCCGCTGATCCTCGTGTAACCGTTCGCCGGGATGGGCCGCCGAAACCCGACGGTGGCTGTGTCGTTTACTGGATGCAGCGTGCCCAGCGCGGTCTCCATAACCCCGCCGTTGATTGTGCTGTCGAAGTTGCAAATGAGCTTGGCCTGCCCCTGCTGGTATATTTCTCCGCCATCTCCAACTTCCCAAATGCCAATCTGCGGCATTATGCCTTCCTAAACCAGGGCCTGCCAGACATTGAAGCGGACCTCGCACCGAGGAATATTGCCTTCGTGGTCAGGCGACCGCCGGGCAATTCTCTCGACAAACTGTTGGACGACGTGAATGGAGCCATCCTGATCGGTGATGAAAATCCCTGCCGCGAACCTGAACGCTGGAGGCAAGTAATCGCGAAACGTCTTCGTATTCCTTTCTGGACGGTAGATTCAGATGGAATCATCCCAGGGAATTTGTTCCCTAAGGCCCAATACGCGGCCTACACAATGCGACCCCGTCTCTACAGAGAGCTGCCCAAGTATCTACGCCCACTAAAAAATCCGAAAGCGCAACATTGGTGGGAACCCCCGAAACACTTCGACAGTTTTCCGGTGACCAGCGACATCACTGCTGGATGGAAGAATCTCGATCGCACAATCGGCCCGGTGAAGAGTTTTACCGGCGGTTCTCACGCCGCACGGAAGCGGCTGCAATTTTTCGTTCAGCACGTTTTGGTGGACTACAACCAGCAGCGGAACCAGCCAACGGTAGACGGCACCAGCCGCTTGTCGCCGTATCTGCATTTTGGCCACATTGGCCCGCTTGAAATTGTGCTTGCGGTCCAGGCATCCGTCGAAAAGAATCCCTCTCTTGCCGCAACGCGCGACGCATTCTTTGACCAATTAATTGTTTGGCGAGAACTCGCGATGAACTTCGTGAAACACACCCCGACATACGACGCAATCGAATGCGCGGAGCCGTGGGCCCGCAAATCGCTGGCAGAACATGCGCAAGACCATCGCGAGTGGCTGTATACGCTTGAGCAATTGGAGCGTGGCGAAACCCATGACGAGCTATGGAACGCTGCACAATTGCAAATGGTGCGCTTCGGATGGATGCACAACTACATGCGAATGTATTGGGCTAAGAAAATTCTGGAGTGGTCGCCAGACCCCGCGACAGCCTTCAAGCAAGCAGTTACGCTGAATGATCGGTACGAGCTGGATGGCCGCGATCCCAGCGGCTATGCCGGCATTGCATGGGCCATCGCCGGAAAGTTTGACCGGCCATGGTTCGACCGGCCAATCTTTGGAAAAGTCCGCTATATGTCGCGAGCTTCGACCGGAAAAAAGTTCGACTCCCAGGGTTATATCGAAATGGTTCGTGAACGATCCGATCTCGATACTCTCTGGTGATGCCCTCGCCTTATTTTGACAGCCGCAGCAGCACCACGCCGTGACGTGGAACCATAGCCGTGTACGAGACTTGCAGCGTACCCAGGTCCTTATGGGCCCACAAGTCACGCGCATGTACAGAGCCGTTCAAACCCACATCCTTCAACGGAACAGTGATTGGGTAGTCCGCTTCACTCCGATTGAAGAGTGCCACTGCCTTGGCTCCGCCTTCTAACGGTTTCATCCATATCTCAAACGGGCCCGCTGCGGAAACGCGATCTCCCTGAATTCCACGACGATCCTGATCGACAGCAATCACTTCCTTATTCATCAAAATGCTCTTCGTCGTGTCATCCATCTTGCTCAAGTCGTTGCCAGCCAGCAGCGGTGCCGCAAGAATGGCCCATAGGCTCATGTGCGTGCGGTATTCATCCGGCTTCATGTGGCCATTGCCTATTTCCAGCATGTCGGGATCATTCCAGTGGCCGGGCGCAGCGTATTTCGACAAGCCAGCCTGGGCAAACCCAATCACCGACATCCTGTCGTAGCTATCGTTGATATCGCCCGTCGTGCGCCAAAGATTCCCGCCGACCTTCGGCCCCCATTTCCATACTGCGTCAAAACCATACTGGCACAGGCTGAACACGATAGGCCGATGTGTATTGAGCAGCGCTTGGTGCATTTTCTCGTATGCCTGCTGCATCATGTCCCACTGTTTCTGCTGGTCGCCAGGAGCTTCTTTCTGCATAATCTCGCGGTAGCTGCAAAGATCGTATTTCAGGTAGTCGATACCCCACTTGGCATAGGTGTCCGCATCCTGCTGCTCATGGCCGTAACTGCCTTCAAAGCCTGCACAGGTTTTCAGCCCTGGCGAAGAATAGATTCCTAACTTCAACCCTTTGGAGTGCACGTAGTCCGCCAGCACTTTCATGTCAGGAAATTTACTGTTCGACTGAATGTTCCCCTGCGCGTCGCGCTCACCTTCCCAGGTATCGTCAATGTTGACGTAGATATATCCGGCATCGCGCATTCCACTGGCAACCATGACATCTGCGGCGGCGCGCACATCTGCATCGTTCACGTTTCTGGCAAAGTGGTTCCAGCTATTCCATCCCATCGGCGGGGTTGCTGCCAGCGTGGAAGACTGCGCCTGCATCATTGGACAGGCCAGAAGAATGCACGCAATTCCTGCAAGCAGGGCTGCAAGGTTACGATAACGAAAGGAACGCATATTGTTCTCCATTTCAGGTCGTGGACATCTTCTAGACATCATTCCAGCAAGTGGAAAGAACTTCAAGTCCTTACGCTGACCGCTGAAAAGCTGGAACGACTGGCTGGCAATGAGTTTAACTCCAGAGAGCATCGAAATGGTTCGAGAATGATCCGATTCTAATACTCTCTGGTGATGTTCTCGCCTTACTTTGACACTCTCAGCATGACCACGCCGTGACCTGGAACCAGAGCGGTGTACGAGCGGTGCAGCGTGCCCAGATCTTTGTGCGCCCACAAGTCACGCGCATGTACAGGGCCGTTCAAACCCGCATCCTGGAATCGGAAGGTCATGGGATACGGGAGATCGTCGCGATTGAACAAGGCCACTGCTTTGGCTCCGCCTTCCAACGGCTTCATCCATATCTCAAAGGGTCCCGTTGCTGAAACGCGATCTCCTTGAATTCCGCGACGATCCTGATCGACGGCAATCACTTCCTTATTCATCAGAATGCTCTTCGTCGTATCGTCCATCTTGCTCAAGTCGTTGCCAGCCAGCAACGGCGCTGCCAGAATGGCCCAGAGACTCATGTGGGTACGGTATTCATCCGGCTTCATGTGGCCATTGCCTATTTCCAGCATGTCGGGATCATTCCAATGGCCGGGTACAGCGTATTTCGATAAGCCAGCCTGGGCAAACCCAATCACCGACATCCTGTCATAGTTGTCCTGGATATCGTTCGTCGTTCGCCAGAGGTTCCCGCCAACCTTCAGCCCCCAGGTCCAGACCGCATCCCCAGCCTGAGAAATGCTGAACACGATCGGCCGGTGCGTATTGAGCAGCGCCTGGTGCATTTTCTCGTACTCCTGCTGCTTCATTTCCAACTGTTTCTTCCTGTCGCCAGGGGCTTCCCTCCTAATGATGCCCCCGAAGCTGCATTCATCGTATTTCAGATAGTCGATGCCCCATTTGGCATAGGTGTTCGCATCCTGCTGCTCATGGCCGTAACTGCCTTCAAAGCCCGCACAGGTTTTCAGCCCTGGCGAAGAATAAATCCCCAGCTTCAAGCCTTTCGAGTGAACGTAGTCCGCCAGCGCTTTCATGTCCGGAAATTTGCTGTTCGACTGAATGTTCCCCTGGGCGTCACGCTCGCCTTCCCAGGTATCGTCGATGTTGACGTAGACGTATCCGGCATCGCGCATTCCACTGGCAACGATGGCGCCTACTGCGGCGCGCACGTCCGCATCATTTACCTTCGCAGCGAAATGGTTCCAGCTATTCCATCCCATCGGCGGCGTGGCTGCCAGCGTGGAAGACTGCGCCT
>JBDTBI010000348.1:0-2691 GCA_039924215.1 Acidobacteriaceae bacterium | reverse complement strand
AGTTTGCCCGCGAAACCATCTCTCCGCTGGTGCGCGAAATGGATGAGCATCAGAAGATGGATGCGTCGCTGGTTCACCAGATTTTTGCGCTTGGACTGATGGGCATTGAGATTCCCGAGGCCTACGGTGGATCGAGCGGTACCTTCTTTGAATCCATCCTTGCGGTCGAGGAAATTTCCGCCGTCGATCCGTCAGTCGGTGTTCTGGTTGACGTGCAGAACACGCTGGTCGTCTCCGCGCTGCTGCGTTGGGCCACCGAAGAGCAGAAGCAGCGCTACCTGCCACGGCTGGCCAGGGAATCGGTCGGTGCCTACGCGCTCAGCGAAGCGGGCTCCGGTTCCGATGCATTTGCTCTCCAGACGCGCGCAAAAAAAATGGACGGTCACTACGTGTTGAATGGCCAGAAGCTCTGGGTCTCGAACGCTCTGGAAGCGGAGCTCTTCATCGTGTTTGCCACCGTGGACCCGGCTGCGGGGTACAAGGGAATCAGTGCTTTTCTAGTAGAGAAAAATTTTCCTGGCTTCGCGCTCGGAAAAAAGGAAGACAAACTTGGTATCCGCGCCTCCAGCACCTGCGAAGTGGTGCTGGCAGATTGCATCGTCCCGGCCGCAAACCTGCTTGGCGAGGCAGGGAAGGGGTACACCATCGCCATCGAAACGCTGAACGAGGGCCGCATCGGAATCGGTGCGCAGATGCTGGGGTTGGCTCAGGGAGCTTGGAACCATGCCGCTCGATATGCCAAGGAGAGGAAGCAGTTCGGCAAGCCGATTGCCGATTTCCAGGCCATCCAGTTTCAGCTTGCGGAACTGGCGGTCGAAATCGAAGCCGCACGCCTCATGGTTTACAACGCCGCCCGATTGAAGGACTCAAAGCAGAATTTCGTGAAGGAAGCCGCCATGACGAAGTACTTCACTTCGCAGGTCGCGGAGCGTGTCGCCAGTCAGGCCATCGAAGTATTGGGCGGCTACGGCTTCGTGAAGGACTATCCAGTGGAGAAGTTTTTCCGTGATTCAAAAATCGGAAAAATTTATGAAGGCACATCCAACATGCAGTTGGCGACAATCGCCAAGCTAACCTTATAGCAAATTACTTGTCGAAGAGTCCGCCATCAATTTTCTTGCGGGACAACGTACACATCTTCAGACGCCGCATATTCCATATAGCCCGCGACTTTCCCGGCAAGTTCTTCTCCAAAGAATCGCCGGACAATCCACAGTCCCAGGTCCAGCGCAGACGTAACTCCGCCGCACGTCAGAATCGTTCCATGATCCACCACGCGCGCCGGAACCACGCGCTCCGTTGTCCTCCGCAGATCATCCAGCGCGCCGCGATGTGTCGTAGCGTATCTTTTGTCCAGGATGCCGGACGCCGCCAGCGCCATGACGCCGGTGCATACTCCGGCCACAGTTGCGCCGTGGCCATGTGTGGCCGCAATCGCGCGGGGTAGTGCACCCCGCTCGATCTCGCGCCGGACACCCGTGCGACTGCGATCCAGCCAGCCGCCTCCTGGAACGACTAGCAGATCGGCATCGTCACGAAACAAGCCATCCGTGCGAATGCGCATCCCATGGTGCGCCGTAATTTCAGAGGCATCGCTGGATTCGTCTGCTAACGTGACCAATCGGACGTCGATATCGCTTCGCAGACCGGCCGCGTGCTGGAAAATTTCATACGGTCCTGCGATATCGATCTCATCGGCTCCATCGAATGCGAGAATGCGAATGTTCATATCGTTAGTTCACGCCTGTGGGCGGGTGCCGTCGTTACTCAGCTTCCGGAAATGGCTCCGGCTTGCGGCTGCCATCTTTTTGCTTGAGAAGAATTTCGATCTTGCCTTCCGCGGCTTCCAAATCTCCCTTGCATGCATTCGAGAGCCGCACGCCCTCTTCAAACAGCCGCACCGACTCTTCCAGCGGCAGGTCGCCGCGCTCCAGCTTGCCGATGATGGATTCCAGTTGTTTTAACGACTCTTCAAACGTTGCCAAGGTGAACTCCTTGATCCTCTTCCATTCTGTCAGAAGTGGGATCGTCGTGCAGCACGCTCTCCATCACCTGCAACGCTGTTTCAAAGCGGCCGGAAGGTGCGCTCACCTGCACCCCTTGTACCATGTCGCGGGCTGCGATCAGCATTTCCTGCGCAATCTTGACGCCTTCGGTGCGGGCCAGCTCCGGCGTCTCGGCCTGCTGCATGCGCAGCAGGATTTCGTCCGGAACAAAGACGCGCAGATCGTTCCGCATAAATTCCGCGTTGCGCAGGCTGGTCAGCGGCCAGATTCCTGCGATCACGGGAAGATGGAACTGCTCCACGCGCTTCAGAAACGCTTCCAACAGTCGCAGATCGAAGACCGGCTGTGTAATGGCGTACTCCGCGCCAGCCTCCACTTTCTGAGCGAAGCGCCGAACTTCATTGTCGACATCTGGCACTCCCGGATTGGCGGCGACCCCGATGACGAATCTGGTCGAAGCCCCAATTGAGTTGCCGCCAATGTCCAACCCGGAATTCAGGTTGCGAACAATATTGACCAGCCCAATGGCATCCACGTCAAACACCGCCGTTGCGTCCGGATAGTTCCCCATCTTGGGCGGGTCCCCTGTCAGGCATAGGATGTTGCGCAAACCGAGCGATGCTGCGCCCAGCAAGTCAGACTGAATGCTGAGCACGTTGCGGTCGCGGCAGGTGTAGTGGAGAAT
>JBDTBI010000347.1:0-7586 GCA_039924215.1 Acidobacteriaceae bacterium | reverse complement strand
TCCGTAGAGCGGATGCTCAACCTCTACCGGATGCGCGTTGCCATAGTGCCACCGATTCAGATCGGTCGGCGCATGCAAAGCCGTCATGCCACGATCGACGACTGCCGCCAAAAAATCATTCCAGTTGCTGTATTTTTTGGGCAGCCACCCCTGTGACTGGCCGGTGACAAGCTGCTCCGCAACGTAGGAGGATTCAGCCCAGCGGTACAGCTTCCATTCCTCTCCCAGTTGCGGCTTCAAAATCATCGGCCACAGTGCGGCACGGGCAGCATCGACAAGGGTCGCGGCGGGGGATGCAACCGTCACATTTCCATCCCACGTGCGCATCAGGTTCGCTGCCTCGCGTAATCGCTGACTGGGATGGGAGGCATGATCGATGGCGTAGGTGAATCGCTGCGCCAGTACTTGATCCAGTGCGGAATAGACGTCGTTTTGCAGCGCCAGCATATCCGCAGCCGACAGCTTTGGCTTGCTGCCCAGCACCTTCCAGATGCGCTCATTGCGATACGGCGACTCCCAGTCCAGCGTGAGCGGATAAGGATAGCCGTCGGGTGTCACGCGTGAATTGGCGGTCGCCAGGATACCGTCCGGTGGGTTGTATACGGAGGGCAATTGATCGAACGAAATATAGCCCTGCCATTCATGATGGCTATCGGTGATGGGCACAGCCGCCAATCCATTTGGCCGCATCGGGATTTTACCGACTGCCTGATATCCGATATTGCCCGCCGTGTCGGCGTAGACGGCATTCTGTGGTGGACCGCCGAACAGGGCAAAGGCAGAGCGAAACTGGTCCCAGTTCTGCGCGCTGTTCACTTGATAAAACGGTATGGTCACGGCACCGGGGTCGTAGATGGTCCACCGTAGCGCCAGCGTACGATGTTCGTGAGGCAGCAGCGGCGTGATGACCGGGCCATGGTCCGTGCGCCGGAGGTCGAGCTGAATATCGCGGCCGCCTCGCACTCGAATCACTTCATGGTCGTGCTGAAACGGCTGCCATCCCTGCGGTGTTTTGTACTCGTCGCCACGGGTCTGCTCGACATACACATCTTGCACATCGGCATCGAGCAGCGTAAAACCCCAGGCGATATGCGCATTATGGCCGACGATGACAAAGGGAAGGCCAGGCAGCGTCACGCCCGCCACGTTGAAGTCGCCGCTGGTGAGCTGCGCTTCATACCAGGTGTCTGGAATCGTATGGTTCAGGTGCATATCGTTCGACAGCAGCGGCATGCCGGTAACGCTGTGCGCGCCGGAGACCACCCAGTCGTTGGACCCAGGAGCGCAGTCGGCACAGCCTGCTATCCGGGACGAAGGCAGTATCGTTTGCAGATGCAGTATGTCTTCTACACTTTCCTTCAAGCTGGTTTGCGAGGAGTCGAGCGGTATTTGGAGAATGACCTGCGGCGCGGTAATCGGAGGTTGTGTTGAGACCGGAGGATGGTCGCGCCAGGATCCGACTGGATACAAGTCGTCAGCCAGAAGCGGCGAGTGCAGCCGGGCAACAATTTTCTCTCGTGCCAGCTTGGTAGGGAAATCCAGGCTAAGAGTTTGCGCCAGATTCAAGGCCACCAGCATGGAATCGCGCGGCTGCCATGGCTGCGGACGGTAATGCAGCAGGCGAAATTCGGCGGGGAGGTGGCCCTGCGCCTGGGCAATATAGGCATTCACTCCGCGCGCGTACTCGTCGAGGAAATGCCGGTCAGCCGGGTCCATGGCTTGCATCGCCGCATCCGCGGCCTTACCAATTTGCAGAATGCGTTGCGCGCGGTCATGTTCGACAGCTTTAGCCCCCAGAATCTCCGCCAGATTTCCTGAAGCGTAGCGGCGCATCAGGTCCATTTGCCAGAGGCGGTCCTGCGCGGTTACGTAACCCTGCGCCATCACTAAATCATCGATGTCGGCTGCGGTGATGTGAGGAACGCCGTGCTCGTCCCGACGAACGGTTACGGGGTGGGAGAGTCCCGGTACGCGCAATTGCCCGTCCAACTGCGGCAAAGAGGTGCGCATGGCATGTCGCAGCCACCATGTACCGCCCACGCAGACGAGAGCAATTGCCAGTAGAAATACCAGCAGCACCGTAAGTACAACCCGTATGGGTCGACGACGCGAATTCGACTTGCGCGACGGTTGCTGCCACGACTCTGCCATCTGATTTTCAGTCTAGCAGGGGAATTCACTTCACCGGAATTGCCGCTCCGCGCACCTATTTGTGTTTTGCGTGCGCGAGAATCTCCAATTTTTGAATTTCAGGCGGCTGCGAGAAGAGCTCCGGCGCCTTGGCGAAAAGTGCCTCCGCGACCTTGCCCAAAATATGCGCCTGTCTCCCAGCTTCATCCTGGAACGTGTCGAAAATGCCGAAGGTTGGGCTGCCGGGATGCCGTACCGCATACCATGACACCGTTCCCGGCTCCGCATCCACGAGCGGCAGCGCGCTCCGTAAAAATTCTGCGACAGCATCTTCTTTGCCGGGATTCGCCCGCAACGCCACATACAATCCGAGGGTTTCCATTTGCTCTCCTTTGCCAGTTTGGATGCGTCATTCAGGTCATGCGGATTGACGCGCTCCCCGTCGCTCTGCGAGACTCACGCGTATGCGGTACACCGGGAAGGTGGAATATGCGGATGCGCGAAAAATGCGGCAGCGCAACACGCGCCTCTACCGTTTGGCGCACTGGCCCATCTGGATTTGGGTGTTTTTTCTGGCGCCGGGACCGCTGACCTTTACATGGTTTGCGCATGGATTTGGGCTGGGCAATCTTGCGTGGCTGGTTGCTGTATTGGCAGGAACCGGCGTGGCCGCATTGCGCGGGCGGCTGCCGGGGTCAGAACCGCGCCCGTATATTCTGCGGTTCGATGAGGACAAGCCAAATCCGCTGTATCGCCGGGTGTGTTACACCTTTGCCTGGAATGCCGTGCTGACCTTTGCCTTGCTGAACCTTGCTGGCCTGGCGTTCGCGGCGGTGACGGGCAGGTGGTACATGCAGCAGATCTACCACGCCGCTTACCTGCCGGTGTTTGCAGTAATTTTGTTGCTGGGCGTGGCCGGCAAGTTGCCGCGTGTGGGTCGTTCGACCAGGCGCGAGGGGTCGGAGCGGCGCTACTTTTACGGCTCGGTCTGGGCCGTAACGGTGGCACAGGCTCTGTTGCTGGTGCTGTGGAAGACATTGCCCCACACGCAGACGGCCAGCGTGGTGAAGCTCGTTGCTTTTGCCGGAGCCTTGCTGTTGATGGGGTTCGCGACCTATCGTGGAGCGCTGCCGCGGACGCGTCCCATTCTGCCGGGAGAGTCGATGGTCGCCGACTGACGGGAGCGGTGCAATATTCGTTGCCAAGGCAACTATTTTCCCGAAACTCGTTGCCTAAGCAACTAATTTCTTTCCTGCTGTGGAAGGTCACGGAAAGAGAATTCCAGGATTGCGCCAACTATTTTCAGTAAATTTTGCAGGCGACGTTCCGAAGCCTGCGCGTATTATTTCTGGCCGAGCTGAAGACCTCGCTTCGGTTGTGTTTTCCAGACAAACAGGATTGCCAGCAGAAACACCACGACAATCCACACGCTGCCCTCCGGCCCCGTGGCACCCCCACTCTGCAGCACGGAACCGATCGGATGCGCGTGCATCATCCGTCCAGTGGAAACAGTGCCGCTGTCGGCTGTGCCATAGAAGAACGACTCCGCCCAATCCCAGGAGGCGTGGAATCCAATCGCCCACCATAGGTGTCCGAGCCGCCACAGGCTCAGAGAAAAGATCAGCGCGATCAAGGCAGCGGCGACCAGACCCACCGGGCTTTCCCCGTGATTGCTCTTGTGCATCAGTCCGAAAAGCGCAGCCAGCACGAAGGCCGCAGGCCAGAAGCGGATACCGCGCGCCAGCGTGAAGAGAAGATAGCCGCGCAGCAGGAACTCTTCCGTCATACCCACCAGCAGGAAACACAGCCCCCAGGCTGCCGCATAGCCCAGTAGTCGGGATGTCGGCATGTGTACTGCACTCAGTTTTAGATGATGGGTCGCCAGCAGAATTCCGATCAGCAGAGAGAGGAAAACAAATCCGCAGACAAGTCCTATAAAAAACTGGCGAGCCCGGTCCAATCCGTCCAATCCGTAGAACGCAACACGGCGACGTTCCAGCCGCGCCATGGCGGCCGTGGCCATCACTACGACCAGCAATGTGATCGCCTCCGACACAATGGCCAGGGCAGGATGAAACTTGCCACCCGTGACCGGCATCTGTTGATGCAGATGCAGAGCAAACCAGCGCAGCTCAAAGCCTGCGAGGAACATCAGGAACATCAGCACGCCGACATACAGGAGAATGCTCCAGCCCGCGCGCAGGCCATGGGGCCCATACAGAATGGAACTGCGTCCCAGTTGCGGCGGGACCAGTTGCGGTGGCATAGATTGCGGCGTTTCAGGGGCGGAGCTGTTGCCGGATGAATCGGGTGGAAGCATTTCCATGCAGGGTCCTCAGGCGATCAAAGTCAACCGAAGTAAAGTCTGTGATTCTTGAAGTAAAGTCTGTGGTTCTATAGTACGGGCCGACAGACATTCGCCGAAGACTGTTTCTAAAATCTGAAAACCGAACTGCGATACGGTATGTTGAAGGAATGCGTCCACCGGTGTGCTTAGAATTTGCGTCTTCTCTCCAATTTCCTTACGCACGCCGGAATCTGCTTGGGTCATTCATCATTTTCTTTATTCTGTCGTGGCCTGCCGGAGCATTTGCTTTCGGCGCCGCGCACGCGGCCCCTACGGAAGGCTATCGAATTGTGCACGTCTATCCACATGACTCGACTGCGTTCACCCAGGGTCTGATATTTGGTAAAGGGATGCTTTATGAATCCACCGGGCTAAACGGTCGATCGAGCTTGCGGAGGGTCGATCTTGCATCGGGCCGAGTGCTGCAGAAACACGATTTACAGGCAAAATACTTCGGTGAAGGCCTCACGGACTGGGGAAGCAATCTGATTCAATTGACGTGGCAATCGCATGTCGGCTTCGTCTACGATCGTTTCAGCTTTCGGCTCATCCGGACCTTTCGCTACCCATGGGAAGGCTGGGGGTTGACGCATGACAGCAAGCGCCTGATTCTGAGCGATGGTACTTCTGTCCTTCGCTTGCTGGATCCTTCGACATTCAAGGAAGTAGGGAAGATTCGAGTCACAGATCGGGGCACGCCTGTCCTGAATCTCAACGAACTGGAATATATTCACGGAGAAATATATGCCAACATATGGCAAACCGATCGGATTGCCAGAATTTCGCCGGCAACTGGTACGGTCCTTGCGTGGATCGATTTGTCCGGGCTGCGTCCCCCAGGCGTGAGGCAGAACGGCGATGCAGTGCTCAATGGGATTGCATATGACAATCGGCATGACCGCCTCTTCGTGACGGGGAAGCTGTGGCCCAAGCTGTATGAGATTCGGCTCGTTTCTGCAGCTTCACATTCACGTTAGGAAAGCTTGACACATTGCCCAACGCCAGCAATCCTAGTTGTTTCAGCCTAAACAGAAAATGGTTGTCGACGGAATGAGTATCTCCAAGTGAAAGTACGCGTTTTTTATCACGACAAATGTTTTGATGGGGCCTGTTCCGCTTCGCTATTCGCCCGCTTCCACCGCGAGCGAATCGCCCCAGGCTCGGAATATGAATTTCATGGTCTGGTCCACCGCGCTGGCGCGCTTTTTGAGGAACAGGAATTTATCGGCGATGAGAATGCGATTGTCGATTTCAAATATTCCTCCTCGCCGGCGGTTACCTGGTGGTTCGATCATCACCTCAGCGCATTTCTAACGCCGGAAGATCATCGTCATTTTCTCGCCGGCCAGCAGGATCCGGCGATTCGCGAGCGCAAGTTTTACGATCCAGCGTACGTGTCCTGCACTGGTTTTATTGCCCACATTGCCTCCACCCGCTTTGGATTTGACCCAACTCCGGTCGCGGAACTGATCCGATGGGCGGGCATCGTGGATGGTGCGCTCTACGAGAGTGCGAAGAGTGCAGTTGAAATGGCAGAGCCCGCCATGAAACTGACCATGGCGATTGAGTCGACCCAGGATCCGACATTTGTGCCCAGATTGATTCCGCTGCTGACCGAGAGGAGCCTGCCTGAAATTCTTGACCAGCCGTTTGTGCGGGACCTGCTGCCGGAGCTGATGGAGCGGCACCATCAGGCGTTGAAATTGATACGGGAGCGGTCGTCCTGCGAGCGCGGAACCATTTATTTCGACATCACCGACCATCCGGTGGAAGGCTATAACAAATTCATTCCGTACTATCTCCATCCCCAGGCGACGTATAACATCGGCCTGAGCCGGTCGAGCTTTCGCACCAAGATTGCGGTCGGCTCCAATCCTTGGACACGGGTTCCAGCGGAGAAGATGGTAAACCTGGCGCAGATCTGCGAGCGATATGGCGGCGGCGGACATGCGCGGGTCGGGGCCATTTCGTTCCCGCGGGAGAAAGATGATCTGGCCCGTCAGGCAGCGATGGAAATTGTTGCCGAATTGCGCGCCCAGGACCCTTCCGCCACGTAGGCGATTCAGATGAGAGGCGGCCCACGATTTTCCGGTACCGTACAGAATTTCTATTGTCAGCGACCAGCGCCGAGCAATTTCCCGTGACCTCCGTACCGGAGATTGCGTTTCTCGGCCGCTCCAATGTCGGCAAGTCCAGCTTGATCAATGCGCTGATAGGGGAAGCGGCGGCGCGGGTTTCGTCCACTCCGGGTCGCACCCGTGCGATTAACTTCTTTGCGCTTCACTCTCCGTCGCAGGCCCAGCCGGAACTGATTCTGGCGGATCTGCCAGGCTACGGATATGCCAAACTCTCGCGCTCGATCAGTGCCGAATGGCCGGCCTTCATCAACCCCTATCTCGCTGACCGCGAAACTCTGGCAGCCTGTGTTTGCCTGGTCGATATGAATGTGCCGCCGCAACCGGGGGACGCCATGCTGGCGCAGTATCTGGACAGCATTCATCGGCCCCGCATCCTGGTTGGCACCAAGGCTGATAAGCTTTCCGGGAACCAGCGAGTGGTTGCCATGAAGAATCTGCGTCAGGCGTTGGAAACGGATGAGATGCTCGTTTGCTCCGCCAAGGATGGGCGCGGCATCTCCGCCCTATGGAAGGCAATCCACGACGTAGCCGAAGCAGCCGCAAAGCAAAGGGACGTTGAATCGCTTTGACCGGGCGGATGCGTCGGTTGCTGGCACCGCGTCAGCAGGGTCGCAGCAGGACCGTTTTCTCTTCGCCATTGGGATCGTGCCAGTAGATGGAAGCGGAAGCTTGAATTTTGCTGCTGGATGCTGCATCCTGAAAAGCTGTCATCAGCTCTGAGAATTCTTCCGGTGCAAGACTCAGTACCCGGCGCAGCGGACGCTGGCGATGGAAGCATCCAGGGGCCTGAAGCAGCCATCTGCGGCGAACCTCGTCCTCTGTCCGCAGGTGCTCCAGAGCCATGCTATCCATGCACTTCAAATCCGCTGCGTGGGCTGCTGTCCAGGTGACTTCGACGAGTGGGAAATCTTCCTGCGATTTTGTAGTCTGCGCGCCCACATTCCAGGCGCCCCGCTCCACAAGTGATCGCA
>JBDTBI010000346.1:0-3359 GCA_039924215.1 Acidobacteriaceae bacterium | reverse complement strand
GGTGGAAATTCATCTGCCTCCGTTGCGAGAAAGGCGAGAAGACATCCCGGCGCTCGCCGGCTATTTTCTGGCGCGCTTTGCCTCGCGGTATCGCAAGCAAATTGAGGGGTTCGACGCCACAGCTTTGCCTGCACTTCTTGATCACTACTGGCCTGGTAACGTTCGGGAACTGGAGCATGCCATAGAGCGAGCTGTGCTGATGAGTCGAGGCCGCCGCATTCAGGCGAGCGACCTGAATCTTCAGACGGCAAAACCAGCCGATGTGATTGAAGAGATGAGTCTCGAGGCGGTCGAGAGTATCCTGATTCGTAAAGCGCTGGCCCGGCACGGTCGCAATGTGAGCCACGCCGCCGACGCCCTGGGCTTGAGCCGCGGAGCACTGTACCGGCGCATGGAAAAATATGGCATCTAGCGGTAGAAAGAACGTGCTTCCGATTACCGCCCACTCACAACGGTCCGCGACCAGTTTCAAAATTCCTCATCTTCGTTTTGAAGTCCGGCTGATCTGGCTGCTGGTGCTGCTTGTTGTACCGGCGGTGCTGCTTGGAGAAGCTGTTCTGTACCTGTTGCATGCTTCAGGAACGATGCAAGCGTTCGTAATGGCCGCGCTAATTTTGGTCCTTCTATTTCTTGCCTCTACCGTGTTCCGGCATATTGTGTCTCCGCTGCAAACACTTTCCAACGTAGTTGCCGCATTGCGAGAAAATGAATACTCCTTTCGCGCGCGGGATGTCGGAGAGGATGATGCCCTCGGCTATCTGGCTGCCCAGATTAACGAACTTGCCGGTGACCTTCGCGAACGGCGGCATCGCGAGTCCGAGACATTTGCCCTGTTGGAGCGTGTCGTTGAAACCATGGATCTGCCCGTGTTTGCATTTGATGCCGCGTCGGATTTGCAGTTGACGAATCCGGCCGCATTAAAGATGCTGCAACTGCCGGCGGAGTCCATGCTGCAACAAAACGCAGCCGCGCTGGGGCTTCAGGATATCCTTCAGTGCCCGGACAACAGCGTGGTTTCGCTGACCATGCAGGGGCAGGAAGGCCGTTGGATGGTTCGGCGGAGCAAGTTTTATCAGGATGGAATGCCGCACACTCTGCTGCTGCTTTCCGACGTGAGTGGGGTGCTGCGAGAGCAGGAGCGTCAGGCATGGCAAAGGCTGATTCGTGTGCTGGCGCATGAGGTCAATAATTCTCTCACGCCCATCAAGTCGATTGCCGGCAGTCTTCGCTCGCGGATTATGAACCAGGTTGAGCGAACGAACCAGTCCGTAAACCCGGTGGATATGGAACACGGGCTCGCCATTATCGAAGAGCGCGCGGAGTCTTTGAATCGCTTTCTGCAGGCGTATAGCCATCTCGCCAAGCTGCCTCCGCCGATCAAGGCTGCATGTGGCGCTGTTTCCCTGCTGGGGCGTGTCTGCAATCTGGAGACGCGGTTACAAGTGACGCTTGACGTTGCGGAGGACACAATGCTGTACGCCGATGCTGCACAGTTGGAACAGGCATTGATTAACCTTATCCGCAATGCGGCGGACGCCGCGATCCAGGCACACGACGACAAAATAAACGCGCATGTTGTCGTCCATTGCAAGCGTCGGCCAGACAGCGTCGTGATCCACGTGGAAGACAATGGAATTGGCCTGGCTAACTCCGCCAATCTTTTTGTCCCGTTTTACACTACCAAGCCGGGAGGTACGGGCATCGGTTTGATTCTTGCCCTCCAGATTATCGAAGCGCACGGTGGCACGCTGACCCTGGCCAACCGCGACGATGCACGGGGTTGCTGCGCGGAAGTTTGTGTGCTGATGATGTCCAATGTCACGCTTCTGCCCACCGCGCCACAAGCTTCCATACATGCCTGACGTTACGATTTTCAGGCCCGCCGGAAGTGTCCATTTTCAGACAGCGATTTCTAATTCCGGACATCGCACGCTACCCCCGCGAGCATTCGCTCTGATAGAAATCAATAGCTTAGGTGGAATCGTCTTTGGTACGGAACGTGCAGTTCTTTTTTGTAGATTTGTGAACTGAGAGCCTGCCATGCGGAACGTTTTCCTCGATCTTCGATATTCTTTGCGGCAACTGCGAAAGTCGCCCGGATTCACCCTCACGGTTATTTTGACCCTGGCGCTGGGGATAGGTGCCAATACCGCGGTCTTCAGCGTCATGAATGCGGTGTTGCTGCGCTCCCTGCCAGTGGCCAACCCAGACCGGGTGGTGTATTTAAGGACGACCAATCCGCCTCACGGGACGGGCACGATCGATTTGCATGGAACCTTCTCGTACGCGGTGTACGACGCACTTCGGCGGCAAAACCGAGGGTTGGTGCCGGTAATGGCGTACGTGCCCCTGTCGGGCTTCAAAGTTGCCGTTCGCTATGGCGGAGCGCAGCCGGAAGAAGCTGAGGGCGATATGGTGAGCGGTAACTTCTTCTCCGGCCTGGGAGTGAAAATTGAGCGCGGGCACGGATTGAGTGAGCAGGACGAGACAAACCATGCGCCCATCGCGGTGATCAGCTACAACTACTGGACACGGCGCTTCTCGCGCAACCCGGATGTGTTGGGAAAAGCGATGTATGTAAACGGCGTTCCCATGACCATTGTGGGGGTTGCGGCACAAGGCTTTGAAGGCCTCGAAGCGGGCAAATCGGCCGATTTTTGGATTCCGTTGCAGAGCCGCGTGGAACTGAATGCGTGGGGGAGTCCTCCCCAGAATGGCAAAACATATATTGAAAATCCAACATGGTGGTGCCTGCGCCTCGTTGGAAGGCTTGCTCCCGGCGTATCCAAAGCGCAGGCAATGGCGCAACTTCAACCCACATTTCAACGAGCCGCATTCATCGGGCTTGGCAATCCGCAAGCAGGCGAGAAGAGTCCCGTACTCAGCCTGCAGGATGCAAAGGGATTCCCCGGATATGAGGGGGAGTATGCCAAACCGCTGCGAATGTTGATGGCCATGGTCGGGCTGGTTCTTCTGATTGCGTTGAGCAACGTTGTCATGCTGCTGATGGCGCGGAACGCGGCGCGTCAACGGGAATTCTCCATGCGGCTGGCCTTGGGCGCTGGACGCTGGGCGCTATTGCGCGTGTTGCTGACGGAAAGTCTGCTGCTGGTGACGGCGGGCGGCGCGCTGGCGTGGGCATTTGCCGAGATGGCGACTCAGATGCTAGGGCGGTGGGCACAGATTCAGTCGAGTCTGGCTCCAGATAAAACAGTCCTGCTTTTCACGCTGGCCGTGCTGGCGTGTGCAGCGCTCCTGTTTGGCCTTGCGCCATTCCACGTCGCGGTCGCTGGCGGTGCGGACCTCACAGTAAAATCCTCGACGGCGATCTCGAGATCGGATGCGGGTAACGTGCGGGC
>JBDTBI010000345.1:0-4268 GCA_039924215.1 Acidobacteriaceae bacterium | reverse complement strand
GATTTTACGATGGAAGGCGACCATCGCGGCGGATGTCAATTTTGTTGCCACCGATCAATTTGAAGACCTTGCGCCTTACATGCAGCAGTATGCAAAGAACCTTCGCCCGTCTGCAATTAAAGCTGCGCCAGCAAAGCAGTAGCGAAGTTTGTCGCGCCGGGATTGGAGGTTGCGTTTGTTTGTGGGAGTGCTTCGCGTAGATAGCAAAACGCAGGGAAGTTGCGGTTCCCTAAATTCAACTTGCATATTCCTGCCGCCCATGGCTCTCGCGTGTGAGGAAGTAATAGACTGCCGGTGTCACAATCAGCGATAGCACCATGGAAATCAGCACGCCACCCATCACCGCGATGGCGAGAGGCTGCAACATCTGTGAGCCTGCCCCAGTGCGAAGGCCAGGGGTAACATTCCGGCCACAGTTGCCAGCGCCGTCATCAGAATCGGTCGCAGCCTGCGTTGCGCCGCCTGCATCATGGCTTCATACGCAGGCATGCCCCGGGCGCGGTATTTCTGATCGGCATCTAAAAGCAGGATACCGTTCTTGGCCACAATGCCGATGACCATGATGACGCCCATGAAGGAAGCGACGTTGAAGGTGATACCCGTGATGAGTAAGGCGAACACTACACCGGCGGTGGAAAGAACGGAAGATGTCAGGATGGCGATGGCCGCGGAGAAGTTGCGAAACTCTGCCACCAATACTCCAAAAACAAGGACCAGTGCGAGGAGCAATACCCGAAGCAAATCATGAAAGGACTGCTGCTGTTCCTGAAATGTCCCACCGTATTCCACACGCACACTGGGCGGTAGGTTTAGCCCACGAACGACTTGCTGGACATGCCTTACGGCCGTCCCCAGATCCGACCCCTCCAATCTTCCCGCCACCACGACTTCTCGCTGGAGATTCTCCTGGCGAATCTCATTTTGCGGAGGCAATTGTTCGATGGTGGCTAATGTCCCCAGTGTCGCGGTCTTTCCCGAGGCGCTGTTCAGCAGGGTGTCCTTGATGGCCTGGAGCGAACTGCGATGGCTCGCATCATAGCGCACGCGAATCGTGTAGGGACGACCATTCTCGATGACCGGCTCCGTGGAGGGAACACCCTGGATGACTGCCGTGGCATCTGTCGATACTTCCTCCGTAGTAAACCCACGGTGAGATGCAATGCTGGGATTCACTCGGAATAGCATGGCCGGGCCGCTGATCGTATTTTCCACTCAATTCAGCACATCCACCACGCCAGCCTGCTTCTGGATCGCAGCGCCGACTTCCGGTCCCAACTTGTCCAACAGGGCGGGATCGTCCGAGAACAATTTGATCTGGATCGGCTCCGGGGGCGTTGGACAAGTCTCCAATGTTGTCCTGGAGCATTTGTGTAAATTCGACATCCAACTCCGGTTCGGAACTGTTGATCTTTTCTCGCACGTCCTCCATTACTGCATCGATGCCGCGGCTTCGCTTGTCCTTTAGCTTGACAGTAAAATCGCCTGTGTTCGCCTCCGTGACCGCAGCAAGGCCCAATTGATGCTGGCGCTGGCCCGGCCTTTATGGCTTGCGGTTGCCTGTCTGGTGCTGGTGGTCGGCACGTATTTCGCATTCCAGGGTCTTGGATCGAATCTGCTGCCTTCTATGGATGAAGGTGCCTTCATTCTGGACTACTACATGCCCCGGCACTTCCCTTACCGTTCAAAGACAGCAGCGGAAGACATCCCGCGCGTGCGATGGATATATCGTCGTTGGCCGCACGCAATGCCATTCTCGTTGTGTTCCTGCGCGACTGGGGATCATCCCTGGTTGCCGGATTGGTAATTCCGGTCACGATCCTCATCACGGTTCGCCTTTCTTAAATTGCTGGGCCAGAGTTTCAATCTGATGACGCTGGGTGGGTTGGCGGCTGCTGTCGGACTGATCATCCACGATGCCATTGTGGTGGTTGAAAATATCGTGCTCCACCGGGAGGCTGGAGAAAACCGCGTGGAGGCGGTTCGCAAAGCCCTGCACGAAATTACCGCTCCATTGGTAGAAAGGAATACGATGACGTCCTTTACGAATTCTCTGATAAGCAGAAGGAACCTGTTGCGTCGCGGTGCAATGGCCGGGATGGCAACCGCAATGTTGCCGGCACTTGGATTAGGCGAGGAGGATACGTCCTTCTCCCGAGGGTGTCGCAATATTGAGCAGCCCCGGAACGCCGCGCAGGCGCTCCGGGCACTGGCAGCCGGAAATCGACGTTGGGCGACGTTTACTCAGTGCCATCCGAACGAGAATGCAGCCCGCCGCAGGTCCGTTGAGAATGAGCAGGCTCCATTCGCAACGATTCTCTCCTGCTCGGATTCGCGAGTCCAGCAGAACTGCTTTTCGATCGGGGAGTAGGCGATCTGTTCATCGCGCGCGCGTCGCGGGCAATTGTGCGCACGGAACGTTGACAGAGAGCCTCTATTACGGGACGAAGGATCAATACCTGGGTGCGTTCATACTCTTCGTGCTGGGTCACTCGGATTGCGGCGCGGTGAAAGCGGCGATAGCTTCCCACCAGAGCGACGACCCGGACGATACCTTCGAGTTTGCAAAGTATATTTATCCCGCGGTGGAGGCGGCCATCAATCTGGGAGGGAACCCGGACGATCTGAAGACATTCGTTCCGCTCGTAACCGAACAGAACGTCATCCTGGGAGTGCAGGTTCTCCGAAAAGATCCTGAGTTGCAGGGCTTGCAGATCAGTGGAGGCGTCTATAATCTCGCAACATCCCGAGTCAATATCCTCGAGATTCCGAGGGGGTAACAGCCATCCGCCTGAACGTAGATGAGCTGAGGAAGCTTCTAAGCTGCGACGTCGAGATTGCCAAGGACCTGTTGTACCGTGAGCATCTCGTCGTCGAAGCAGCGAGGAGAACTTCGGCCGACAGGCACGGCACTTCTGCAGGGCGACGGACCCTGATTTAGGGCTGTGTGCAGTATTGTTTTTCAAGTTCCGGGGATAACTTGTGGGCGTCGCACAGCGCGCGGATATTGGATCGCGTTTTTGACTGGCCGGAAATAGCTGCCGGAGTGAATGTTCCAGGAAATCTCGCCTCTTTGTCCGGATTGTCGGCGTAGGGGATGTCGATATCGGTTTCTATTCCGTTCAGCCGCCGATGCGTCTCAACGCGGAACAAAACCTTGTCCCCATTCTTCAGTCGATCCAGCGGGTTCTGCTCCTTCGCAGTGAGGTGCACCGGCGCCTCCCCCAAGCTGTCACGACCATAGGAGCCATGCCTTGCTTTCAGGATCCAAAACCCATTGTCGACCTGAATCCGATACCATGTAACTCCGTTGGAGTTTGTTTTGCCGGAACATGCAATGGAACCCTGGGTTTGTGGATCGCAGTCAAAATTGCCAGCTTGGATGCCGGCGGGAACTGTAACTGTATTGGCTGTGACGTAGGTGCCCATTTGATAGTTGCTGGAGTGGGCCTTGCAGTATCCCATGGATCCCAGCACAAAGAATGCGGCGGGTAAGACTAGAAAGACTTTCTTCATGCAGTGATCCCCTGAATCTTTGAGAGGCGTCCTCACTCTATCACCCGGCGTTGCATTGCATGCGTGAAATACAGCAAGCTGCATCTGCTTGTACAGCAGGCGAAAAAAGCGCGTTTCTGCTCCGTATCCTATCTCGTCATGGTGAAGCTGGTTTAGTGGCCGAAGCTCAATCGCGTATCAGTGGATTGTGTTCGTATTCTTAGGTCCGAACCGGATATGATCGATGCGCGTGACTCCCGCCGGTTGATTACCCCAGCAAGCAAGCTTGACGCCGAAACCCAGGAACGATACTGCAACCGCGCCCAGACATCCAAACAGCACCACTTTGCGAATCCACGGTGCATAGGGTCGATCGACAGAGTCTCGAGGTGTTTGCGGCGGGCGCGCAAAGCATCCGTAGACGAGCAGAACTGTACAGACGACCGCGTTCAAGGTAATAAACCATTCGGTCACCAGGCGGATCGGTGTAAACCGCGGAAGCACCATCATAAAATTCATCAGCACAATCGACCAAAGGTAGACCATGTAAAAGATCTGCCCTTTTCCCATCCAGCTTGTGGGAATACAGGGAAGCGGGCGTCGCAGGTGCAACGTCAGCAGCAGAATCAGTGTGATCGCCAGGGCGACAGCGATGAAATCCATCCATCCCATGAAACCGCGCGCGGGTAACAAATCGCTGACAATATTGATGCCATATAGCTTCGGTTGCAGTCCCTTGATTTCTCCTACCCATTCTCCCGGACTCAGGCGGAAAT
>JBDTBI010000344.1:0-4112 GCA_039924215.1 Acidobacteriaceae bacterium | reverse complement strand
GACGAATCAGCGCAGCGGCTCTCCCTGTATTCAAGGCCGCACGTGGGGCTTTGATCGCCGGGGCATCTGGGTGGATCGCGGCTGCCGTGCCGACTTTGTTGTCCGTCCCACCGGATACCGGCCCGGGCGGCCGATGCCTCCTCCTCCGATGGCGAACGTGATTACTTGTTCTTCCAATAATGGAAGACGGCGTCTTTGTCCGGCGGATACGCGACGCGGGGTGAGGCTGGTGAATCAACGCAGCGGCTCTCCGTGCATTCAGGACCGCACATGGGGCTTCGATCGCCAAGGCGTCTGGGTTGATCGTGGCTGCCGAGCCGATTTTGCACTTGGGCGATGACGCAGGCGACGATGCCGGCGGGTGTTCGGGCGCGGTGGGTGTAACCGCGCCCGAGCCGTTGCCAGCACGCTTGAAGTGGCACATAGCCCGCGTATTCGTCCGATGGCAACGACTTCTTGCACATCCGGCGGTACTGCCCGTACCACAAGATAGAATGGCCTGCAAGTGAAGATGAACGCATCCATATGAAGAGGAACGCGTTGCGATGAAGAGGAACGCATCGGCATGAAGAGGAACGCATCGGCGGCGACTCTTCTTTGCCTGCTTTTCTGCTTCCATCTGCGCGCCTGGGCGCAAACGCCGCTTCCCACACCACAAAAAGTGATTCTCGACACCGATATTGGAGACGATATTGACGATGCGTATGCGCTGGGGCTGGTGTTGTCGAGCCCGGAGCTGAAGCTGCTGGGCGTGACAACGGCCCTGGGCGACACAGCCCTGCGCGCGCGTCTGGCACGGCGAATTTTGTGTGAAACCGGAGAGCAGGCAATCCCGGTGATCGCGGGAATTTCGACAAAAGCTGCCAGTCGATTCAGCC
Organism: Acidobacteriaceae bacterium; assembly: GCA_039924215.1. GTDB lineage: Bacteria > Acidobacteriota > Terriglobia > Terriglobales > Acidobacteriaceae > JAKAAZ01. Next base: position 3,234 of record JBDTBI010000344.1, on the reverse strand, counting down.
AGGCGTCGTGGGCCAGCCGCTTTCCGCCTGCGGCCGAGCAGAATATGGATGTTGTCGCCTGGATGGCCAAGACGATCCGGCAGAATCCGGGCCAGATTACGCTGATTGCGATTGCGCCGATGAGCAATGTGGGGGCGTTGATCGAGCGGGACCCGGAGGCATTCCATCTGCTGAAGCGTGTGGTGCTGATGGGTGGATCGATTGATCGCGGCTACGACGATCTTGGGTATGCGCCGAATCAAGGTCCGTCCGCGGAATACAACATCCGAACGGACGTGCAGGCCTCACAAAAATTATTTACTTCCGGCGTACCAATCTATATGGCACCGCTCGATTCGACGCAGTTGAAACTGGACGAAGTGATGCGGCCCATTTTGTTCCGCCGCAGCACGCCGCTGACCGATTCGCTGACCGTGCTGACGGATGAGTGGAGCGCGGCGACACATAACATGACGCCAACGCTTTTTGACGTGATGGCGGTTGGGTTGGCGATTGACCCACAACTTTGCCCTACGCAGCCGATGCATATTCGGGTGGATGATCACGGATTTACGCGGGTGGAATCAGGTGCGCCGAATGCATTTGTCTGTTTGCATTCGGACTCCGATCGCTTCTTCCAGTTTTTATTGCCGAGGCTGATGAATCAAAGACTGGGAGAAGACAGCGGAAGCGCAGGCTGCTCCACTCAGGAGCCGAAGTAACGCTGAGCGCTCTCGATCCGGTGATATCATCCCGCCAGGGATGGTCTATCTCACACTCCGTGCATCTCATCATGGGTTGCTGGATCGGGCATAGCAAATCTTCTTCACGGAGCCGGATGGGTCGTCCTCTCAAGATCGTGTCGATTGCTCTTGCGAGCGCAATCATCTTTCTGGTCGCAGTTGGATGGTATGCGCTGCACAATCCGGACCGCTTTCTGCCCCGGATCAAAGCAGAGATCCTGAATAAAACCGGCCTGCAAGTGGAGATCAAGCATGTCTCCCTTCGACTGCTCCCAATGCTGGCGGTACGCGTTTACGGATTAGAGGTGAAAAATCCAAAACCGTTTCCCCCTGGAGACTTTCTCAACGTTCCAAGCTTGGAGGTGACACTAGAGTTGACGCCCCTGCTCCATCGCCAGATCGTGATTCGTACCCTGGCGCTGAATGGTCCGACGATCGACTTTATTTCCGATCCGGACGGCCTGTGGAATTTCCAGAATCCAGCCAGCTCCAAACATCAGCCCGAAGATTTTTCGATGGGATCGGTTTCCGATCTGCAAGTACGAAACGGCACGCTGCTGGGTTCGAACCTGATCGACCCGGCGGATACTCCAGGTCCGGTTGTCCTGGAACTGCGTAACGTTTCCGGGGAGCTGAAGCAAACGGAGTTTCATTCTCGGGGTCATTCTGGTTTGGTGCATGCCATTCAGGGCAATCTCACAGCGGGGAAGGCTCGTTTCGGGGTAATCCACACCAGCGACCTTCGCTCGCAGGTGAGAATCTCGCCGCGGCAGTTGACCTTCAAAAACTTTAATACCACTACCTATCGCGGCAAGGCCAGCGGAGATTTGTCTTTCTACTTCGGAGCCAAAAACACTACTTTCCAGAGCAATATGCAAGTCAGCGGAATCGGCATGCCCTATCTGCTGGCGGAATTCGGTGCAGCGTCAAAGCGGGAGCCGAAAATGACGGGAATGATGCAGGCGAAACTGGGCCTTACCGGGCAAATCGAGCATAGTTCCAATCCGCTGGCGGAGATGCATGGAGCGGGGAATATTACGATCGATCATGGGGAGCTGCCCAGCCTCAACCGAAACAAAAGCATGAAGGAGATGGAGCGGTTCCGCAGCCCAGGAGCATCCTCGCTGCCTCCTTCGGCATTTTCCAGTTTTGCCGGCGACATGGAGTTGAAGAACCACCGTATCTACAGCCGACGCATCGCCATTGATTTTTACGGCATCGATGTCGATGGCTCGGGAAGCATGTCCGTGGCGGGAGGGCCGCTGGACTACCGGGGCGCGGCCACGATTTTGAAGAAGCAAGGCTTCTTCACGGACACTTTCGCCCGCTGGTTCAAAGGGGCCAAGGAAAAGACCGGCCGGCTGACGTTTCCCATCCGGCTGACAGGGACATTGGCAGATCCAAAATTTTCTGTGGTCGATTAGGCTGCACTCTCCGGTTTTTTGCATCTTAAATGTCGAGCAAGGTGCTATATCCCAATTTGATACTGAAATTGGGACGACAAGGGGCGCTTTCCAAGTGACGCGGAGGCTTCGCCGCAGAGGAGACAACGATGCTGATTATTCTGATCATTTTGCTTTTAGTATTTGGATTTGGCGGCTATCGACTGGGGCCAGGGCTGGGCTATTACGGCGGTGGTGGCATCAGTCTGATCCTGCTGATTCTTATTATTTTGCTGCTGTTGCGAGTGATCTGACTCAGTTTTTACAGGGTTGCGGTTTTTGCGGTGCTTAGGACGGTGAATGAGGAAAGAAGGCTGGCCAATTTAGGTCAGCCTTTTCCATACCCGTTGAAAAGAGCGAGGAAGTTTGGGCCAAGCGGGCAGGGCTACTACAATCTGAACTGACACCTTTTTCGGCAGGAGAACAGAGGCAACCATGGCCCAATTGATTAAGACATCGAATCCGGCACTCAATTCGCAGGTATTTCAAAACCAGGTGATTGAAGGCCGGACGGCGGCTTTTGGCGAAGGGATGACGCTGGACGGGACGGTCAACAAGACTGGCCTGCTTTTACTTTGCACGGGTGCGACGGCAGCATGGACCTGGCATCTCTTCATGCAGTCGCATTCGCCGGCCTCCGTGGCGCCGCTGATGATGCTGGGGTTCATTGGCGGATTTATTGTCGCGTTGATCACGATCTTCAAGCAGACATGGGCCCCGGTGACGGCTCCCGTCTACGCTCTGCTGGAGGGTCTGGCGCTGGGCGGCATTTCAGCGACGTTCGAGATTCGGTTCCCGGGAATTGCCATTCAGTCGGTTGCTCTGACGTTCGGCACTCTAGGAGTTTTGCTGCTGGCATATCGCACTGGTTTGATTCCGGTGACGCAGAAATTCCGGCTGGGAGTGGTCGCGGCCACAGGCGCGATCATGCTGCTGTACGTTGCGGAAATGATCCTGGGTTTCTTCGGTATCCACTTTGCATCGATCAACGGCTCCGGAATGATGGGTATTGGGTTTAGCGTGGTGGTGGTGATTGTAGCGGCGCTCAACCTGGTACTGGATTTCGATTT
>JBDTBI010000343.1:0-3460 GCA_039924215.1 Acidobacteriaceae bacterium | reverse complement strand
GCCCTGCTTGTGCGTACCCCGCATGGACAAGCGCGCGTCCCCTATGAATTGGACAAGCGCCATAAGCCGACAGACGGCTTTCAAGGTTTTACATCCGCGGACGTTATGTATCTGATCATGCCGGACCGCTACTCGGATGGGGACCCCTCGAACGACCGGTTGGATCAAGCTCCTGGCACTTTCGACCCAAGCAATCCTCTTGCGTACCACGGCGGCGATTTGCGCGGAATTGAAAACCACCTGGACTATATCCAGAAACTGGGTGCTACCACGCTTTGGATTACGCCGATATATGCCCAGGATCCTCTTTCACAGGATTATGACGGATATGAACCATTCAATCTGTATCGGGTGAATCCCCACTTCGGTACGCTCGAATCGTACCAGGAGCTTGCGGCGGCCGTGCATAGCCACGGCATGAAGCTGGTGCTGGATATCGTCGCCAACCATGTCAGTCCGAAGAGCCCGTGGGTTCTCGATCCGCCCACGCCGGACTGGTTCCACGGCACGCAGGCAAACCATCTGGCGGCGAGTGATAATTTCGGCTCCATTACCGATCCGCACGCGGCCCCGGCTGCCTCCAGTCCGGTTGTCGACGGATGGTTTCGCGATGTGCTGCCGGATCTAAACCAGTCGAATCCGCTGGTGAAGCAATATCTGATTCAAAATGCAGTCTGGTGGGTGGAGTCGGGCACGTTGGATGGCTTACGGCTGGACACCTTTCCGTATGTCGATCGCTCTTTCTGGCAGGAATTCCATGCTGTGTTGCACGCGCTCTATCCAAACCTGACGACGGTTGGCGAAGTGTACAGTCCCGATCCGACGGTCGTTTCCTATTTTGACGGCGGAGTGAAACGTGCCGGCATCGATACCGGCGTCGACACTTTGTTCGATTTTCCCAGCTACTTTGCCTTGCGCGCGATTCTGGCGGGTACGTCTCCCGCTGGCGGCGCGCCCATGACCATGCTGAAGAGCGTGGATCGGCTGGACTGGCTCTATCCGCATGCCGGTCAACTGGTGACATTTCTGGGCAATCAGGACACAGGCCGCTTCCTCGCAGAGGAAGGAGCCAGCCCGGCACGGTTACGGCTCGCATTTGGATTGTTGGCCACCATGCGCGGAATGCCGCAGATTTATGCCGGCGACGAAGTTGCCATGCCCGGAAGCAACGCGGACAATCGGCACGATTTTCCGGGAGGGTTCCCCGGCGATACAAATAACGCCTTTACAGCGACGGGCCGCACTCCGCAACAGGAGGCGATGCATGTGTGGGTGCAGGGCCTGCTAGCGCTGCGCGCGCATCATGCTGCGCTTCAATCAGGCGCTCAGCAGGACCTTTTGGCGGACGAGAGCGGGTTTGTATTCGCACGCATCGAGGCACCGCAGGTTGATCAGGCCAGCACCAGTAAAGCCAGCAGCGATCAAGCCAACAACGCCAGCACGCAGGGAGAAATTGCTTTGGTGCTGGTGAATAAGTCCAACTCGTCCCGAACATTTCACCTGGACTTTACGCGCACGGCGCTCGAGGGAGCCAACAATCTGGCTCCTTTATGGAATACGAGCGAGCAGGTCGCTGTGAACCAGAACCAATGTGATATAAGCGTGGCCCCCGAGCAGTTGATTGTGTTTGCGGTTCAAAGATGACGTGCGGTATCAATACACGATGAACAATATGGGGAAGCCGCGGCGTATTGCATCCATCGGAGAAATACTTTGGGACCTGCTTCCCGATGGTCCGCAATTGGGCGGTACGACTGCGAATTTCGCCGCGTTTTTGGCGCAGTTGTCTTCTGACGTTGCTGGCGAGTCGGCAGATGAAGTCTTCCTGGTGAGCCGAACAGGAGACGATGAGCTCGGGTTGCAGGCGCGGAAACAACTAGCTGTATGCAGCGTACGCGAAGAGCATGTTTCTCTGGATCCGAGCCGCCCGACCGGAACCGTTGCCGTGATATTGGACGCAAATAAAGGGCCCAGCTACCAAATTCACAAGAATGTGGCCTGGGATGCCATCCCGGAAACTCCGCAATTGGCTGCGCTCGCGCCGACACTGGATGCCGTTTGTTTTGGCACGCTGGCACAACGATCGTCTGTTTCGAGGGCCACGATCCGCAGTGTGATTGAGGCCAGTCGAACGGATTGCCTACGCGTTTTTGATGTCAATCTTCGCGAGCCGGACTGGACGACTGAAGCTGTGGTTTGGGGATGTAATCATGCATCTATTTTGAAGATGAATCTGGAGGAGGTTCCGCATGTTGCCCAAGCAGTCGGGGCATCCGGGGAAGAGCGAGAGCCTCTGCCGGCGGCACATTTTTTGTTGCGCCAATTTCCCATTCAGATGGTGGCGATTACGCGTGGCGGAGAAGGAAGCCTTATGGTAACGCGAGAGGATATCTGTGAGCATCCGGGAGTTTCCGTACAGGTGGAGGACACGATCGGCGCCGGAGATTGTTTTACCGCGGCTCTGACGTACTATGCGATGCGTCACTGTTCGCTGCCGGTTCTGGCAGAGGCAGCCAACCGTTGGGGAGCCTGGGTGGCCACCCAACGGGGGGGCATGCCGCTTCTGGATGGAAATACCCGGCGTACCGTGGATGCAACCATCCAGAAAGCGAGCGGCATACAATTTTGAACCGAAAGAGATTCCTGCATGATACGGTCGATATGAATTGGAAACGCCTGTGACGCGCGTGAGGTGGATTGCAGGCGCATTCTTTTTTGGATCGGCAACAGGGCAGGTTTGAGGATGCCGGACTGAGTTCTTTTTAGGAGGTTACGTGCCCATGTCGCGAAAAGCCCATGGTTTCTCTCTCTTCGTTTTGAGTGTGATTCTGGCCGGAACGTCTGTTCTGGCGCTGGCACAAGACAAGAAGCCCGGCGAGCCAAAAGCTCAGTCTCCGGCCACGACGACGGCGGCGAACGAGGGGGCCCCCACTACAGAACAAAGCTCTGTGACACAACACACGCTGGCGCTGAACGGTACAACGATTCACTACACAGCGACCGCGGGCAACCTGATCCTCCGCGACAATGACGGCAATCCCAACGGCAGTATGTTCTATGTCGCCTATACAGAGGATGGGGTCGAAGCCAAAGATCGGCCCGTGTCCTTCCTCTACAACGGAGGCCCTGGTTCCTCCACCTTGTGGCTGCATATGGGATCGTTTGGCCCCATGCGGATTGAAACTTCCAGCCCCGAGGCCACCCCGCCGGCACCGTATCATCTTGTCCCCAACCAATCCAGCCTTCTTGACATCACTGACCTGGTGTTTATCGATGCCATTGGCACTGGCTTTTCCCGGCCTATTGAGAAAGGGAAGTTGAAGGACTTTCTTGGTGTCGATGAGGACGTGCGGGCCTTCAATCGGTTCATCAGTCGCTATCTGACGGTGAACCAGCGCTGGTATTCCCCGAAGTTTTTAATTGGAGAATCCTATGGCACAACACGATCGGCTGCGCTGGC
>JBDTBI010000342.1:0-9324 GCA_039924215.1 Acidobacteriaceae bacterium | reverse complement strand
CATATCCTCAAAACCGTCGTTATTGAAGTCGCCTACGCAGACGGAGTTTGCCCAGCCCGCGTGGTGAAGTCCCGCCTCTTCCGTTACATCCCTAAAGGTTCCGTCGCGATTGTTTTTGTAGAGTCGGTTTGTTGCATTCGGCGGATTTCCAGTCAGCCGCGAACCCGACAGGATAAATAAATCCATCCACCCGTCGTTATCGTAATCGATAAACGCACATCCGCAACCGTCCGCCTCCAGGATGTAGTCTATGCGGTCTACTGCACCGTAAATGACGGGTTCGTGAAGGCCGGCCTCCTTCGCAACATCGACGAAATATGCATTGAATGGATGATTGGTCGGCCGAGAAATATTTTGTTCAATCACATGGCCCACCACGCCCCGTCTTTGGCCGAGCACATTGTCTGCCCCCGCCCCTATGGTCATGGTAATAAACCCTCTACGTGAAATGTCCATTTTCTACCGCGGCAATCTAGTCCGAGGACGTTGGCGTACGTGTTCCCACAATGCGGATCGGCTCAATTTCATGAGGATGCACTTGAAATTAAAAGCTGTGAGGACCGCTTGTCTCTAACTGACGCTCATTCCTTTCTACAATATTTGTCTGCCATATCTTCGGCAGTCTTGTTCCACATACACCATTTTGCTACAACGATACCCAATGTCGCACCGAGAACGACTCGTGCCCTGCTCCAGGATACTTGTCTGTCCCCGGATCCACAGTACTTCCCTGAGTCTCGTAGCGGAACTCGAGATACTTCATCTCAGATCGGAACCCGAAATAGACCGCTCTTTTTGTATAAATGTTTTTCTTGACGATATGCTCGATAAATTCGATTTTATTTTTACGGGAGAAAAGTATTATCTTTGTCTTGAGTGACGCCGTATTGAGGTCGTGACTAGTTAAGGTTCCACCTTCTCCATATGGAGCAGGCGTGATGGAGGCTCAGCCTCCCACTCCCTACGCCGTGGATATCAAGCTCAGGCCCTGACCAGGCTTGGCTGTACTGGACAAGTCTATTGGGAGCCTTATCGCCGCTCGGAACACAGATGCACCCGCTGAGTCGATAGCGGTTGTTCTGATTCACAAGCTCTGTATGCAACTCCTTAACGACAACGCTCTGGATTGCGCCTCTTTCACGATTTAAAGTGACTCTATAATCGAGATTTTACATTATAGCGTTGGCTGTCCCATGAGATGGGCTCGAATCGCTTGCGCCTTTTGTTGAAGTTCTCAAATGGCCGATCGCGCCGAAACTGTGTCGGAATCGAGTTCCAAGGACGAGGAATTGCGCGATAGGGCTGACCTACTCCCTGAAACCGCATATACGCAAGTCTGATTTCGGATTCAGGGAAGGGATCGAGATGCGCAAGAGCAAGCGTACGGAGGCGCAGGTCATTACTGCTCATCGCTGCACTGAAGCAAGTGGAAGCCGGGCGGACGTCAGCCTCAGCTACAGAACCCCCGCTGAGTTCGGCCGAGTCACTCGAAGCGAGAGCCGTGGGTGAGACGCAGATTTCGTCTGCGTGGGAAACGCGCCGCCGGCGTTTCGCACTTTGCCACAGCTCCGGCGCGAAGTCGACGTACTTGGGTCGGACCAACCAAATCGAATACTCAAGGATACCCGGAACCAAGCGGTTGTGCGACACGCAGCCACTAGACTTGTGAATAAGAGCGCCACCACCCCATCGCAATAGGCCCAGAGCGATCGCCGTGTCTGCCGCGTGATGAGTCGCAATAACGCCGCGACCGAGACCTCGCTCCGTCGAATATGCAATCTACCGAAACTTTATAGCGCGCTCTTCAGGCCGCTGCCCTCTTCGACCGTAAAAATCGCATCTACCTTGGGCACACGAATCTTTTCCACCACGCCGCTGGGCCAGTGAATCTCTACCTCATCCACTTCGGACGCGGGTCCTAGACCGAAGTGCACGCGGGGATCGTTCGACGATAAATAGCTACCACCGCTCAGCACGTCACCCCGCATTCGCATCCCGTTTGCCGTAAGGTAGACAACGGCTCCCACCGCGTCCTTCGGGCTCTTGGGACCGCCTATCAGATTGAACTTTACCCAGTGGTTCTTGTCATCGTTCACGTTCCTTAACAACACCGGATGGCCGTCCATCACGTTGATCACGACCGCCGTCTTGCCGTCATTGAACAAGTCGCCGAATGCCGCTCCGCGGCCCACAATCACATCGGCCAGCCCCGTGCCTTCCACCGCCGGCATCAAGTCGAACTTCTTGCCGCCCTCATTCTTGAAGAGCAGCGGCCGCTCAGCATAGCTCATTCCCCAATTGTTTCGGTCGACCTGCGGAAATACATGGCCATTTACCACCAGCAGATCCTTCCAGCCATCGTTGTCGAAATCGAGGAAACCAACGCCCCATCCCAGGAACGGAATCGTGACCCGCGCAATCCCCGACTGGTAGCTCACGTCAGTGAAATTCGCCTGCCCGTCGTTGTGATAAAGCACAAAATAGTCGTCCGAGAAGTCAGTGGTCGCGATATCGAGCCAGCCGTCGTTGTCGTAATCAGCTACCGCCATGCCCATCGTCGCTGTCTCACGTCCGTCCTGGTTTAGCGCAAAGCCCGACGCATAGCTGTCATCCTCAAACGTCCCGTCGCCTTTGTTGACATAGAGGTAATTTGGCGTTGAATCGTCTGAAACCGCGAGGTCCATCCGGCCAGTATTACCGAAGTCGGCAAAGATACCCTGAAACCCGTAGTACCGGCTTGGATCGCTCACGCCCGCTTCCTTGCTGACATCGGTGAACGTACCATTGCCGTTGTTGCGGAACAGATGATCCGGCTCGCCCTCCAATCCTCGCGGACCGCACATCGTCGCCACACCACGATAGTTACAGAATGCGTGGGCAACCGCCTTCGTATCTGGAATAGAAGGATTTTCGAAGTTGTAGTGAACGTAGCCCGGCACAAACAGATCGAGCCGCCCGTCCCCGTTATAGTCGCCCCAGGTGGCGCCTGAGGACCAGTCGCCCAGTGCTACCCCAGCCTTCTCCGCAATGTCAGTGAAGGTGCCGTCATGATTGTTTTTGTAAAGGCGGTTCTTTCCAAAATTGGTGACGTACATGTCGGGCCAGCCGTCGTTGTCGAAGTCGCCCACCGCAATGCCGAATCCCCAGCGTTCGTTCAGAACGCCAGCCCCTGCGGCCACGTCCGTAAACGTACCGTCACGGTTGTTGTGCAACAACGCGGCCCTCGGCACCCGCTCCTCACCCTTCATCGCCTTGTAGGTCGACCCGTTTACCATGTAAATGTCGAGCCATCCGTCGTTGTCATAATCGATCAGCCCGACGCCGGAACCCGCCATCTCGATGATGAACTTCTTCTCCGGCGTCCCCATTTGGTGGATCCACTTGGTGAGGCCTGCTTCTTGCGCCACATTCCTGAAAATGACTGGACCGTTCTTCACGAAGCCGCCCGCTGTAATCGGGCGGTGTTCCGCATCGTAGACAGCCTTGTGCGCACCGCCGGTTGCGCTGCCGCCCCCACCCGTCCCGCCCTGTTGGGCAATGCCTGGAATCGTGGAAAGGTCCAGCCCAGCCCCCATCATGGAAGCAAGCAAACTCAACGTGAATGCACGACGATCCACCAATTGAAGCACCCCAGGAAATAGCATTGATTTTCAGGCCAGACCAACGATAAGTCAGCGGTACCGCAGCTCTCAAGGCTTCGGCAATCTCGACAACTCAGTATTCATCGCTCCCGACTCCGTGTGCAAATGCCACGGCACGGCCTCGTTCGAAATGCTCGGATGTTCCGCATAGTATTCCTGTATCTGCACATCCGCCATCGGATCCATCTTCTCATCGGCGAAGGTAGCTTCTTCTGTTGCCGCCTTCTTCATTTCGCCAAGCCGCCGATACACAATCGCCAGAATATAGTGCGCAGCCAGGCTATCGGGATCGATACTCTGCACCTTCTTATATTGCGCGTCAGCCATTTTGTATTTGCGCTGCTGATAGTAGGTGAACCCCAACTCGCGATGGATGTCCAGCGAGAGCGGAAAAAGCTTCTCGGCTTTCTCCAAATTGGCAACCGCCTCCGGCACTTGCCCCAGATTGCGCAGCGTCAGCGCCTGCCAGTAAAGCGTACGTGCGCTGCCTGGATCCATGGCGAGCGCTTTTTTCAGATATTCCGCTGCTTCCGGATACCGCTCCCATTGGTAGTAGGCGATGCCGATGTTCGCCCAAGCTCGGTCATAATCTGGCCGCAGTGTTGCCACTTGTTCAAAGGCTCCCGCGGCCTCACCATATTGGAGCTGGCTCAACAGACTGATGCCGAAGTCATTCCAGCGCATCCAGTCCGGATTGTCGCCCTGCTCCGGTGGGGTCGGCCTGTTCGCTCCCACGTAGAATTTCCTGGTCCGGGATGCCATTATCGTAACCGGCAGCGGCTTGTGGTGCTTGCCTATCACCCATTCCGTAAAGGGCTCGTCGAAATGCCGGTAATTCACCCGCGCGGTAATGGTGAACGGGCCAGGGTCACCCGCTGGAATGTGAAATTGATAGCGGGCTACCGTCGAACTGCCTGACTGAATCTTGTACTCTGTCGCTTTCGTGTGGCTCAGCCACACCTCGTGGTGAACCAGCAAATGACCCTTCCCGTCGAGCAGTCGCGTCAGAAACGTATGAGCGCTCGGGTCCACGGAGCCACTTGGCTCGATGCCGCCGCTGTTCATAATCACGCGGCCCTTCGCATCCGTCACCAGAAACTGCACCCAGCTCTCTATAATGTCCAGCTGTTCTGGAACCAGAGTGTGGCCAATCCCCTTATTCTGGATCACTACCGCTACCTGCACCGTATCTTCCGGTTTCAGTGTGAAGGGCACAGATCCGATCGGCGCAACCCACTGTTCGCCGCCGTTCAGCCGCAGCCCAAAAATGTCAACATTCAGAACTGGATGATCCACGCCCTTCAGGTGGCGGATGGTCAGGTCGAGTTGCGTCTGGTCGTGGTAGTACGCGGGAACCGCCGTGTTGCCCCCGACCCAGCGGTGCGACATGACTTTCCCTTGTTTCGCAGAGTAGTCGGGCAGGGTCGCCTTCACCATCGGCATGTGACACTGCTGGCAAACCAGGTGCGGCTTGGTATAAAACGGCAACGGAGATTCGTTCGAGTACGATGACTCCTGCCACTGGTTGTAGAGCGTGATCGCCGGCAGCCACTTGTAATGGTTTAGCGACGTGGGCAGGTCCGCTTCGTGGCAGGCCGCACAATATTGAGGCGACTTGTAAAACGGCTTCATTACCGCCGCGATATGCCGCTGTACATGCGCCATGATTTCCTTGTCTGGCACCTCGCCCGGAATCGGTTTGCCGTTTGCATCCAGCAGCGCCGTCGGCACACCCATCACATACGAACCAACGCCATACGTCGGCTTCACCTCCACAATGGAGTGGCATACCGAGCAGGTAAGACCCTCATTGTTAAACCGCGTAGTAGCTTTGCTGACGGGGTTGGGCGTCAGCTGGCCGGAAAGCAGCATGACGGGATTGTGACAGGCTTCGCAGAAGCGCTGATCGGCCACCCCCTGAGTCTGCTTGAGGAGGTCAACACTTTTCTTATAATACGGTTCGCGGAAGGAATTCGAATGCAGCGACGCGCGCCACTGGTGATAAATCGCCTGGTGACACCGCCCGCAGTACTCCGCTGTCGGAAACGTTTCCGGCTTGATGAACTCCCCGTTCCAGGTGCTCGCGTAGCTCGGCAGAAACGGCATGTCCTTGCCGAACCGATACTGATAGGTCTGGCTCACCTTAGCAGAGTAGGCGCTCCCATTTGCCGATGGCTTCGATCCAGCATAAATGGGGTGAAAGAACAGGGAACCGCAGCCTACGCAGAGCATGAGCCATGTAGCGCCCTGAAAAATAGTCCTGCGGAGGAGCGTAATGCCTCCCCATCTGGTGTGTACGATGCGCAACGGAGAACTAGCCTCTATCTGCGACCGATACTACACTGCGAACGAAGTTCGAGTCCAGCCTCAACCGAAGAAGGGAACGAAGCCTACAGGCCCCAAAACGCATCCACCTTAACGCTCATCGAAGTCGAGATAACGTGCAAGCATATCCCATCGGCTCAGCGCGTACTGGATGGTCGAAGCAGCGGTCGACTTCGGAGTCAGTTACCTCAGAGAGGCTTCGAGCCCGGTTCGCATCCAGTTGAGGCCGTGGCCTGGCAGATACTGAACGTGGCCCCCTTTCGACGGTTCGATCAAACGCTTGACCGCCTATGTCGACCTGACGCTTTGCCGGAGCATCGATTTTGCCGGCATGTACTGACCGTGACAATAAGTTCGAATGACAGCAAGCTATGGCAAGCATTTAGCTAAGCGGTTATCATTGCACGTACTGAATAGCTGGAGGGATACAGAGTATGGATCGACGTGAATTTCTTAAGGGCATGACGATCGCTTCGATCAGTCCACTTGCGGCCCATGCAACTGTCATAGCAGTGCCATCAGAGCAGACGGTTAGCACGGTCTACGTCCTTTCCATGTGCCATCTGGACGTTGGTTTCACTGATACCGAACGAAATGTTCTCTTGACCTACTTTGATAACTATTTACCGCGTGCTATGGATCTGGCGGAAACCTTCCGCAACTCGCAGGGAGAGGAGCGGTACGTCTGGACGATCGCGTCGTGGATGATCTACCAGTACCTGGAGCAGGCTACACCGAAACAGCGCAAACGTATGGAAAACGCTATCCAATCTGGTGACATCGCATGGCATGCAATGCCATTTACCTGGCAATCGGAAATGCTGGACCGGTCTTTGATCGCGAGTGCGATGAAGATTTCGACGGGCCTTGATCAGCGTTTCGGCAAAAAAACGATTGGCGGAAAGCTGACTGATGTCCCGGGACACACCCTTGGTTTGATTGCGCCTGTTGCGGAAGCGGGCGTGGAATTTTTGGATATCGGCGACAACCCGGGATGCAAGGCTCCTGATGTGCCTAGTTTTGGTGCAAATGGGACTGTAAATTCAGACGTGAAAGGTGCTGAACCGCTGGAACAACAATGTAATTTGTTCAACTGGCGCAATCCAAGCGGTCAGCAGGTGATGGTGCTCTACCATCGATTCGGATATGGCGGTACGGTTGCAATACCAGGCACGGATGTTGCCATTTCGATTCGGGTCGCGATCGACAATTCCGGTCCGCATACAGCTCAGCAGGTCATGGACTATTACACCGCCTTACACAAGCGTTTTCCAAAAGCCAGGATTGTTGCCGCAAACCTAAGCACGATCGCTGCAGCGCTACGGAGTACAAGCGAACGTTTGCCTGTTGTTACCCAGGAGATTGGGGACACCTGGATTTATGGTCCTCCCAGCGATCCAGGGAAGGTAGCGCGCTACCGTGAACTGTGCAGATTGCGAGGAGAGTGGCTGGCTGACGGACGGATCCGAAGCGGAGATCCTATAGACATCGCTTTTACATCTCGTTTGATTCTGATGCCTGAGCATAATTGGGGGCTGTCAACTGGACAGTACCTAAAAAATCCCGAGATCTACACTCCTGAGCAACTTCGTAACGCCAGATTTATCAAACCTGAGTTCCAGAAGATGGATGATGAGTGGCACGCGAAACGCCGCAATGTGGACATTGCAATGATGACTCTTCCGCCGGCGTTATGCAAAGAGGCAAACACTCGCCTGCAAGCCCTTGTGCCCAGCGCTCCCGACACGCAGTCATTACGCACATTGAGCCATACGGAGAATTTCGACACTACAAATTTCGTTGTCTCGATGGATTCTGCGCATGGGGCGCTTATCAAGCTCACGGACCGGAAGACGGGTCGCGAATGGGCTTCCCCGGAGCACCCGCTCGCTATGTTCCGGTACCAGACCTTTACGAATGCGGACTTCGCGCGTTTCAACTCCGAATACAACACGCAGAGTTTTGCCTATAACGATTTCGGCAAGCCGGGAATGAACAAATTCCCGGTTGAGAGTCGCACATGGGAGCCGGTCTTGCACCGGTGTGTGGCAGGAGAGAATAGCAAAGGGCATCGAATTGTTGCGGACCTACAGATGCCAAAGCCGGACCAGGCATTAAAAGATCTTCTCGCCTGGCCAGAACGTATGACGGCAGAATTCGTGTTCCCCACGGATGAAAGAGCTGTCTATATCACGTTGCAATGTTTCGGGAAGAAGCCAAATCGCCTGCCCGAGGCAATGTGGCTTTCCTTCTCCCCAGACGCGCCTGATACCGATGGATGGTTGTTCGAAAAATCGGGTCAGCCGGTATCGCCTCTAGACGTCATGCCAAACGGCAATCGCCATATGCACGCAGTCACGAAGGATGTTCGCTATCGCGACAGCAAAGGGCATTTCAGCCTGGAAACTCTGGATGCGCCCGTTGTAGCTCCAGGGCAGCGGATGTTATTGGTCTTTAATAACGAACAGCCGGACATGCGCGAGGGCGTTCATGTGAATCTATATAACAACCTTTGGGGAACGGCCTTCCCACAGTGGTATGGAAGCGACATGCGATTTCGTTTCGTCATCAAGCTGTGAGGTAGAGAATTACGGATCGGGATGAGTCCCGACTATATTGTGGCAGAGAGTTTTTATGTCGAAACACTACAGCACCCAAGTTTTGTCTTTCTTGACAATCTTTTCTACTCCGCTTCAAGATATCAGTTGATATTCTGAGCGTGTAAAAGACAAAACTGATCTCCGTAGTTGGTATTTTTTGTTGAATGTACAATCTTGTTCCTGTTAGATGTCAAGCTCCGATATTATCGCTTTGACCTGATGCGCGCACAATTTTTCCTCTACAACCGAACCGGAGAGGTATCGTTAGATGAACATCGAACCAACTATTCCCATCGAGGAGTTCGAAGTTTTTGCCGAAGGTCTCGACCATGCCGAAGGTCTGGCGTTTGATGACGATCAAAACCTTTGGGCGGGAGGAGAACTGGGACAGATCTATCGCATCGACAGCAGTGGTGCCGTTACGGAAGTCGCCCAGCTAGGAGGGTTTTGCCTTGGCCTGACCTTCTCGCAACAGGGAGAGTTATGGATATGCAACTCCAAATTGGGTTCTCTACAGCACGCGGATCGCGATGGGCGGTTGCTGCATTCTATCGATCGAGTCGGCGAACGAAAATTGATTACGCCGAACTTTTCTGTCTTCGATGCGGAAGGTAATCTTTACTTCAGCGATTCGGGAGATTTTGGCCATGCAAACGGTCACATTTATCGGCTGAGCCCCGATGGGAAGGCCGAACACTTTGCCGGACCGTTTGCTTTTCCAAATGGGCTGGCGCTCAGCGCCAACGAGCAGTTTTTAT
>JBDTBI010000341.1:0-3568 GCA_039924215.1 Acidobacteriaceae bacterium | reverse complement strand
CCCTGATATTTCGCCGTGGTCGCCGCATCGGAAAACTCCGGCTTAACGCGATGAATAAGCTGCGGTGCGGTAACGCCCCCGCCAACGCTCATGATGCCGCCACCATAGCCGCCTACGGTGCCAGGTCCAACACCCGCGCCGTGACCTGATCCAATGCCACCACCAGAGCCCTGGCCGAAGCCGGCACCGCTGCCGCCGCCTTGTGAAACCAGCGCGACTTGCGGTGATTGCGAGTCTCCGAACACTGGCATTTTGTTGTTCATTGTAAGTTTGACTGGCTGAGGCATCATGACAGTTGGTGCAGCCGCAAGTTTCGGATGATCTACTTTCAGCATCTCGACAGGAGCAATCTGGGTCTTGGCAATGGGCGGAATACGCCCCTTGCTTGCTACGACAACCTCATGCGCACCCCCGCCGCCGCCTCCTCCCATCGTTTTCGGAGCCGGCGCGGTTACCGGGATATAGGGCTTGACAAAGACTGGAACCGCGACCACCAGCTTAGGCGCGATGATCTGCTTGTGCGCCTGGAACCCGAACCACAGAATCAGTGCAAAAATAGCGGCATGCAGCACGAACGAAATAGCACTCGACACCGGGTCACGCTTGACCGCCATCCGGTCGACAATTGCGATCGGCTGTGAGGTCAACTCCAGCGGCGGCAAATTCTTCGCAAACAGCGCGTCCCGTAGGTTGCTCGCGAGCCGTCTCCAGAGAGGTTCCTCCGGGACGGGCTGTCCAGTAACCAAGGGCTTGGAAATCAATCCCAGGGGGGTGGGAAACGATTTTCCCACATTGGGAAAACTTCTGACGGCAAATTCCTCTCCAGCATCCACTTCAGGAGTCGTAAATAATAAATTTCCCATATATATATACACTCACCGGAGAAAATTCCGGCATCTCCTTCCATAGAGCTGCAATTTTTGTGCCAATCGCAGTTATCACTCCTTCGAAGTTCCAGCGAACTTCGCCGAACCTGCTATCCGGAAACTACCAGATTCCCTTATCGCTTCCGGTGAGCTTTTGCTCCACAGCCGCGGCTGTGGCGAGCCAGGGCAACAAACCAAGACGGGCGCTGCTATGCAATTCCCGCCGACGCAATAGACCCGTAAGCTGGCTTTTGTAAAGACTAACTGCCTGCGGCATAATCGGAACCCGCAAAAAATCTCGAGCAAAATAGATCTGATCCCCGCCGAACCGCGCCGAATCCCACACAAACTTAGGCATATCAAGGCCAGTGCCGCGATACTGTTTCACGTAATCCGACACAATCGCCAGATAGGTCGCCACCCCTTCCCAGATCCCGGACGCGCTCGCAGACGAGCGGAGATCCTCATAATCGATCGCTCCTGCATCCGAGATTTCTGTCGTGTCGACGATATCGCACAGCCGGAAATAGAAATGGCGATACATCCGCTGCAGAGTGGAAATCATCAGCCGGTCCGAAACCGCCGGTACGCGAAAGGCGTGATCTCCAATCCGAACTGAGCGGGCACGTCCTGGAATGCGCGACGCGAGCGTAATCTGCTCACCTGTCTGCCCCAGTCGGCCTATGTGAATCTCTACCGATTCCTGTAGGCCCGAAACTTCAAAGTTCCATTTGCAAGCCAGGCGATCTCCCCAACTCCGGGCTGCGGTTTTCGCCTGGAAGCGCCTCGCCATCAATTGGACCACTTGTCCCGGGGCCGCATTCGTATACATATCCAGATCGCTGCCAAGGTCGGGCCAGTGGTCCAGCGATTTGATCACCGTGGCGTCCAGCCCTTCCTCCTCGAATGCGGCGCAAATCGCATGCAGGAAGGGCATTGCCTTGTCGATGCGAGCACGTTCAGCCGCCAAGGCGGTTGCGGCCCATTCGACACGAACTTCATCACCCGCATCGCGGAAAATTTTCTGCGCAGCCTCCAGGCCTCGTACCACGACGTGGTTGGAGTTTGCCAGCGCCAGCAGCTCCTCAAACTCAGACCGGCTCAAGTCGTTCAGTCCGGAATTCTGGTCTGCAGTGTTTGGTTTCGATGCGTCTCCATTGAGCGAAGAGAACAAGAGACAAGAGAGAATGTTCAGCGATTTAGACGAAGATGCCGGAGGAGTCGAGCTGGGCATAGGGCAGTAAATTCCTCAATGTTCAGTTGGGTGGCTGCGACTCCGAATCTGGTGAAATCGGTTTCGCAGGCTGATTCGGCGACGTACTAGGGCTCGCCGTGTTATTGTAGCGACGGATCAATTCAACCGGACCCGTTTTCTCACGTTCGGCTTGGCTGTAGCGTTCAATTTCGCTGCCTACGTTCACGCCGTTCTCTCGGGCAACGGCGATAAGATGCTTGCCTTCGGCCGAACGGTGCGTCGCCAGTCCAATGCGTGCGTCCGCATCATCTGCCTTGCGTGCCTTGGAATAATAGAACTGTGCCGTCTCAAGATCGCCATCCTTCTCCGCGACGTAGCCGAGGTTGTTGAGCGAAAACGCGCTGTGCGGGGCGGAGGAGTAAGCCTCAAGAAAGTCCTGCTTCGCCGCACTCCAATCATTCCGATTCGTTGCGGACACTCCACGGTATGTCAGCATCGTGGCGCGCGCCTGCGCCGTGTCCATGTTCTGCATTTGCTTTCGTAACTGGCGCGCGCTGTCCGCAGCCATCTCGTAGACCGGCTTTCCTCGCCAGGAGCGCTTCAATGTGACAACCACCGGGTCCGTGGAGTGCGAATCGGCAGCTGCGTCATAATATTGCAGGGCACCTTCGAAATCTCCCATAGCCTCAGCAGCAACTCCTAAATTATTCAATGTAAAGGGGTTCTCCGGCTGCAAGGCGAGGGCTTGTCGAAGAATAGCGTCGGCCTCGAAATTCCTGGAGTCAGATAAAAGCTCGATCGCATCGACGTTCATCCGATTGACGCGCATGGGGACGTCGGTCAAATTGCTGAGAGCGTACGTCATGGGCTTTCCTTCAAGCCGCTTCGCATTGCTCAGATCGATGGTCGCATCAGAGCCCTGTTCCGATGCCATCGCATAAAACTCTTGCGCTCGGTTCAGCTTTCCCTGGAGTTCTGAAATATAGCCTAAGTTGTTTAATGTAAAAGGATCTGCGGCATCGTAGAGATAGGCTCTGTAGAAAAGTGCTTCGGCTTTTTCGTAGTCATGTTTCCGTACAGCTTCGACCCCTTCGCGATTCAGGTGCTGCACAGGCGTGAGCTGGCTGTGTTTTGGAAGAGTGACTCGGAAATCTCGAGCCACGATGCTCTGGAATCCGCATCCTGTGATGATCACAATCCCTGCGATTTGTCTTAACCGTATACCCACCATTGCGATCCATCACCTTTCCGCCCGGTCCGGAGGAGCGGCTATTTAAAGATACAGTTAGTTGTAGGATGCTTACCACCAGAATTTGTTGCAGCCAACCGCTGATTTCTGAAACGGAAATGGTCTATGCCAGAGTCTCGCTTGGTACCATATATACAAATGTGGAAAAATCACCTCGCGGCGAGGGTATTTCGGACAAGTCGCTTTCTCGCCCTGCTTATGCTCGCTGTAGCGCCTGCTAAATTGTCTCTGGCGGACGCCAAGTTGCAGCAAAACCCT
>JBDTBI010000340.1:0-3861 GCA_039924215.1 Acidobacteriaceae bacterium | reverse complement strand
CAACATTCCGTTTTCGCACATCCTTATTGTTGGCTGCATGCGTGGGAATGTTCCTTTTGTGCCTGACGCCGTTTATTGCCTTGCTGGTTCCGGGCCCCGCACGGTGGGCCGGTGCGATCACGCTGATCGCATTGCTGCTGCTGAACCTGCGTTACTGGAGACTGACAAATATCTCGCCCGTGTACCTGGTATTGTTCCCGATTGCGACGCTGCTGTTTGTCGGGACGCTGCTGAGTTCCATGATTCTGGTGTTGCGTCGTGGCGGAGTGTTGTGGCGCGGTACGCTCTATCCGCTGAAGGAACTGCGGCGACAGGCGGGGCCCTTGTGGTGAGCAGACTCTCGTTCCCTTAATGACGGAATTGAACGCCATGCTGCCCCGTGGTTCCATTTTGCGTACTGAATGCATGACCGCCGCTTTCTGCGGAAAAGCCTTGCATCAACCGCGGATTCGGATGGAACTTTTCTCTGCCTCCCTGAAGCTGCTGCTTGCTGCTAAGGATCATATCGGCGCGTTCCTGAATCGTGTGGATGATCCCGCGAATCTGGATTGTATGGCCGACCAGGCTCTGCAGATTGCCGACTGACTTTTTGTCCTCGTCGGAGCTCATGAGGAAGAAGTGGCAATCGGCGTCGGAAGTCTGCGGGCTGCATACGTCCAGAAAATGAATTCCATCCCTGCCGTCCACAATGCGGTACACGTGGGCTTCGACACAGACCTGCTTATGGACATGCTTGAGCGCCTGATCGGGCGTGATGCAAGAGGGCTTGGCCCAGGCGGAAGAGACAAGCGAGAGGGATGTGATGAGCACACTCAGCAATCTCAGCGTACGCATTGATGAATATCCTTCGGTAGAAATTGAAACTTTCGACTCGCTTGATTATGACTCCAGCCGAGCAGAAGTTTCCAACTGAAAAGGCTGCGCGCCCCTGGACGGACAAAAGCTTATGCGGAGTGTGCTGCGCCCAGAGAGCGCTCCATCACTGTGTGGGCGGCTCGCTGCAGCCGTTCTGCCAGTGCATCGACATGACGCCTTTCCGTGAGATAGCTGATGATCATCATGCGCAGCACGCTGCGCCCGCGCACGCGGGTCGTTGAGATCCATTGCTCCCCCTCCTGCGTGATTTCTTGCACAATGGCATGATGCAGACGCGCCACTTCCTCTTCAGGAAGGGCAAGCTCGCGTGCGGCCCTGACACGAAAATTCAGGATGGTCAGGCGTCGCGGCGTGGCCAGATCGAATGCGTCCGTTTCGAGCACGGTTGACTCCAAGTACGCGGCGAGTTGTAGTTGCGTGTCGATGAGTTCCTCATACGCCTGGCGGCCATGCACGCGGAGCGTCAGCCAGAACTTCAGCGAGTTCATGCGCCGCGACCATTGCGCCGAAATCCGGAAATTGTCGGGAAGGGAATTGCCCGCAGCGCGCGGCAGATAGCTGGTGTCTAGTCCAAAGGCCGCTTCCAACAATTCGGGATGGCGTGTCAAGACCACGCCCGCAGCGAAGGGCATGGCCAGCCATTTATGCGGGTCAATGGTGACGGAGTCGGCAAGTTCGAGTCCGCTGACCAGTCCACGATGCCGATCAGAAAATATCGCTGCCGCTCCGTAGGCGCCATCCACATGGAACCAAAGATGCTGCCGGCGGCATATTTCCGCCAGCGCAGGCAGGGGATCGATGGCGCCAGAGCTGGTCGTGCCAGCGGTTCCGATGACGGCCAGCGGTTCGAGCCCCGCGAGACGATCGACTGCAATCGCTTCTTCCAAAGCGCGCAGGTCGATCTCCGCCTGTTCCGTGACCGGAATCCGCCGCAGGGCCTTGCGCCCCAGGCCAAGAATGGCGAGCGATTTTTCCAGCGAGTGGTGTGATTCCGCCGAGGCATATACCACCGGCTGCTTGCCGAGCCCAACCAGCCCGTCATTCGCCACCTGCGGATAGCTATGCGTCAATGCCATGGCGAGCGCGCTCAGATTGGCTTCCGTACCGCCGCTGGTGAAGGTGCCGCCAAATTGACCCTGCTGCCAGCCGACGCGGTGCGCGATCCAGCCAACCGTCCGATGCTCGATGGTGGAAGCCAGTTGCGAGCGCGACATGGAAGCCAGTTGAGGATTCAGCGCCGCTACCAGCGCTTCCGCCAAAACGGCCATGTAGGTGGGGGTGGGATTGGTGAGGCCAAAGTAGTTGGCGCTGGGGATATGAAATCCCTGATCGATCATCTGCGAGCAAAGATCGTCGAGAACGGTCGCAGCTTCCTGGCCGACTTCCGGCAGGTCTTCAGTAACTGGGAGGATGGTGCGCTGCCCGACGGGCTGCTGCACGGGGCGATCTTTGAGGCTGGAGAAATAATCGTTAATGCGATCGATGAGGCGATAGCCAAGCTGCTGGCGCTGGCTGCGATCCAAGTCAAATCCCATGCGGGTACCTGCTTTACCGGGTGCGATCGCTTGCATTGTGCAAGTGTGCCCATGCAAGTGTGTCCGGGGCTTGACGGCATCCATGGCCACAGAACCAGCTCACAGTGCTCTTGCCGCCGACGACCTAATTCTACGCGTTCTGCTCGCCGGCTATGCGTTTTGCTCGCCGCTGGGAGGGTCGGCAGTGCGATTGTCCTGAGCGGCACTCTTGTCCGGGGCGGTGCTTTGCGGACGCATCAGCGGGAACAGAATCACGTCGCGAATGGAGCGTGAGCCGGTCAGCACCATGGTGAGGCGGTCGATGCCGATGCCTTCTCCGCCAGTGGGGGGCAGCCCAAAGCTGAGTGCGCGAACGTAGTCTTCGTCCATGGCATGGGCTTCCGCATCGCCGCGCGCGCGTTCGTCCATCTGTTGCAAAAAGCGCTTACGCTGCTCGACAGGATCATTCAATTCGCTGAAAGCGTTGCCTAGTTCGAAGCCGCCAATGTAGAATTCAAACCGCTCCACCCAGTCGGGCTCGTCGGGCTTTTGCTTAGAGAGCGGCGAGACGGCGTAGGGAAAGTCATAGATGATGGTGGGCTGGATGAGATGGCGCTCTGCCAACACCTCGAACACACTCGCGATTGCCTTTCCGACGGGCTCGGGCTCTGTGAATACAGATCCTTCGACTTGGGGAAGACCAAGAGCTTGGGCGAGGATCTTGACGGCTTCCGTTCGATCAGGCCGAAGCAAAATTCGGTGGGCATTGAAAATAGTTAGTAAAGATCGCCGAAACCGGTGGCGCTCGATGTCCACACCTGTTACTTCCGCGGTCGGAGTCTTTATTTGAGGGTATTCAGTATGCAATTGCTGCAGCGCATTCTCCAAGAAATCTGCAAACGCAGTCTCCGTAAAGAGGTCTTCGGATTTTGGAGGATTTCCAAAGCCGTCAGGCCAGAATTTGACAATAGCTTCGCGCATGGTGAATCGCTGCCATTGGCTTAGATCGATCTCTACGTCGTTAAAGGTGGTTTTGGTGGTGTCGTTGACCTCCATCGCTACATACGCGATGAGTTCTTCGGTCAGATCCATTAGATCGTGGTAGTTCGCGTAGGCCTGGTAAAACTCCAGCATGGTGAACTCTGGATTGTGCTGGGTCGAGACGCCTTCATTGCGGAAGTTCCGGTTAATCTCATAGACGCGATCGAGGCCGCCGACGACCAGGCGCTTCAGGTAAAGTTCCGGCGCGATGCGCAGATAGAGATCGATGTCGAGGGCATTGTGATGCGTGGTAAAGGGTCGTGCGGCTGCGCCACCCGCAATAGACTGCATCATCGGCGTTTCCACTTCCAGATAGCCGCGCTGGTCGAAAAATTTACGCAGGGCACGCAATAGAGCAGCGCGCTTGACGAACACCTCGCGCACGTCGGCGTTCATGAACAGATCGACATAGCGCTGGCGATAGCGCAAC
>JBDTBI010000339.1:0-5758 GCA_039924215.1 Acidobacteriaceae bacterium | reverse complement strand
TCTCTGTCATCCTGCCGGTTCGCAATGAAGTACGCAGCATCGGAAGGCTGCTGGACCAGCTGTTGCAACAGACGTACGCAGCGGATCGCTACGAGATTCTAGTCGCCGATGGGCGATCGAACGACGGAACGCGGGAAGCGGTGGAAGCGAAAGCAAGGACGGCGGGGGTTTCCATCCGCGTTGTGGACAATCCTGGCATCCGTTCCGCTGCCGGCCGAAACGCAGGCGTGGTGGCCGCGACCGGAGACATCGTTCTTTTTATTGACGGCCATTGCGATATTCCATCCCCGCGTCTGTTGGAGGACACGGTGCTTTTACTGGAGCAGACCGGCGCGGATTGCCTGTGCCGTCCGCAGCCATTGATCGCTTTTTCTCCGCGAGGCGTGGGGAAAATCATTGCCGATGCGCGCGCTTCCGCGCTTGGACATGGACGCGATTCCTTGATCTACAACATGACTCATTCCGGCTTTGTGCATCCGGCGAGTTCCGGCGCGACGTACAAGCGGCCGATTTTTGAACGCGTGGGCCTGTATGACGAAAGCTTTGATGCCTGTGAAGATGTGGAGTTCAATACCCGCGTCGCCGCGGCAGGGTACAAGGCGTACACCGATCCCAGACTGAGCGTCTATTACGAGCCGAGAAATAGTTTTGCGGGACTGTTCCGGCAGATGAAACGGTATGGCATCGGCCGCGTCCGCCTGGCAAGAAAGCATCCAGATTCGGCTTCACTTTCGCAGTGGGCGCCGGCAGTGCTGGTGGCAGCTCTTGCCGTGGGGATCCTTTCAGTTGCCGGTGCGATTGCGTTTCGGAATTGGATCCTAGCGATCCTGGCGTTCCCCGCGGCGATGTTCCTGCTGATTACGGTGGTCGCATCGCTGGCGCTGGCTTGGCAACATAGTTGGCGGCACGCCGTGCTGGGCCCAATCGCGTATTGCTGCATTTATTTTGGTTTGGGCGCGGGTATGTGGATTGAGCTGATGCGGCCAGCACGAGTGTCAGCAGACAAAGTCATCGCTCCCGACGGAGCTAGACTCGTGGCGCAACCAGACAGCATTTTCAAAACGAGGCAGTAGGAAATTCGTACAAGGAACGACCTGTTCCTGATTCCCCGAGCAAATTTCTAAGGCGGGTATCCTTCGGAATCGGGAGGAGCGGAATCTCTATGGCTTTTCGCCTGGAAAGGTGGGAATAGCGGGCGCTGCCTTGCGGCCTGCCATCGAAAGACTACTGGCTTCGATTCGTCCGATGAATCATCCCGGCCGTCGTTCAAAAGGCGGCGGCCGCTGAACGCAGGCCGGAACTGAGGAAGTAGAACGAAGTCTGGCTTGTTGAGAGCTGTACGCCCGCGTCAGTTACGGTTGTGTTATCCACGGCGATGCGAGGAATCGCCATCGGATTGGATCGCAGGGTGACAAAGCCCGGGGAGGTTGCCAGAGCTGCTTTGAATCCCATTGCGTGCGCCATTCCTTGTACGCGGCGGTTATACATCCCGTTGGGATACGCCAGAATATCGGGGACCGCACCGGTATGTTTCCAAAGCACGGTACGAGAGTCGTCCAATTCCTGGCGGATGTCGCGATCATTTTCCGAGGAAAGCGTGGCATGGCGGCTGGTGTGCGAGCCCATGCGGATCAATCCAGTCCGGGTCATGATGCGAACCTGCTCCCAGGTGAGGAATCGGGGCGAGTGTACCGCGGGCACCTGATACCGCGGCTCCAGATGATTGAGCAGGAGAAGACGGGAGCTCAGCGGCATCCGCTTCATTTCATTCGACCAATACTGCTGCTGGGAATGCAGATGGCGGTGTTTGCCATTGCCCATGCCCCAGTGGCGCAGATCCACGAGCAGCGCTTCCAGCCCGGAATGCGATTCGCATTGCGCCCAGAGCCGCGCAAAACGCTCCTCTGGCAACAATTGGGCCGTATCCAGCAGTCCCGTACAGCCAAAGATGGTGGCGGGCATTCCGTAGGAGACCAGATGAGGAAACGCGACACGGTAGTTGTCTTCCCAGCCGTCATCAAACGTGATGGCCACTTTGGGATGGCCGCCGTGGCCGCTGGGATCCTGAAGCAAATCCTGCAGGTGAACCACCTGATAATCCTGCCGCAGGAACCGAAGCAGCGATACAAACGCGGGCTCACTGAGAACAAGATGAGGGTTATAGCAGAGACTGCGCTCTTCGGCCGGGAGCACACGATGGAATGCCAGCACCAATCCGCTGCTGGCTGAAATGGTGCGACGGAGCAAGGCTATGATTCCAGTTCTTTCCCCGATACCGCTGAACGCTTTCAAGATGGCTTGCATGGTCTCTTTCCCATTCGGATCTATCCCTGCCGGGGCACAGGAGTACTGCAGTCAGGTGCTGCACGTTGCGTGCCAAGTCTGCAATCTACGAAAAAAGCGGTTTGGCTTCCGGCGATGAGCCTAGCGGCCGCCACCGACAAAGGAAAAAGCGTTGAGCGTTGTGCAATATGTTGCGCATGTCGTGCGGCTTTCCGGCAATTGAGGAGTAAAAGAACTGCATCGTGAGGGTTTAGCCACGGATTATGGAACGGCCACCGAATTGCAAAAGGTGGGTTGCGCCAGAGTGAGCGCAGCGGTGTTTCAGGGTGTGTCCGCGAGTGTGTCGGTCCGACCCGTCGCATCATAGCTCGTCTGTGATGTGTCGAAGGTGGGATTTGGATGTTGC
This sequence comes from Acidobacteriaceae bacterium, assembly GCA_039924215.1. Classification (GTDB taxonomy): domain Bacteria; phylum Acidobacteriota; class Terriglobia; order Terriglobales; family Acidobacteriaceae; genus JAKAAZ01. The sequence continues at coordinate 3,069 of JBDTBI010000339.1, read as the reverse complement.
ATCGTGGGTCTGTTCCTGATTTCGCTGTTGCGTTGTCGCGGGCGTTGCTGGCAGGAGAAGGGATACGAACGTGACATTATTGCAATTGATACTGATTCCATCCGCGGCTTCGGCTGTTGTTTTACTTGCTTGTCTGGTGCTTCAACGGGTACGTCGCGAATGGTAGGGTCCACAACCGGGGTCGAAGCTCGACATGCCCCTAGGTCATGTGGATGACACACAACGGGGTGGTGCTGGAATGGCCGCCCCCTACTCCCGATTGAACGATGCGTCTTAAAGACTTTTAGCAAGGCGTGTTCGATAGAGGAGTGTCATGGTTGCGAACCGATCCTGATGCTCGGTATCTGGGGTGACTGGCGGCCGGCGCATCCGATTTGGTTGCGATAGAAGGGAACTTGGGGAAACAAAGCTTGACGATGACACAAATTTCGGGAAGGGATGGAGTGGCGGCGGAGGCCTCCGTTTTGAAGCCGCGCATTCTTTTTCTGATCGATGAAATTGGCGGGATCGCCGATGGCGGCACGGAGCGCCAGGTGCTGCAACTGATCCAACTGGCACATCGACTGGGCTACGATCCACGTTTGGCCGTGCTGCGCGGAACAGAATGGCTGACGGAGGGACAGGCCGGCTGTCCCATCTACTTTGCCGGCGTGCGCAATCCTCTGCTTCCGTCTGGCTGGGGTGCCTGTCGGAAACTGGTCCAATGGATGCGACGTGAGCGGATCGCGCTGGCGCAGACGTTTTTCGTTGAGTGCAACCTGTTCGGTCCATGGCTGGCCCGGATGGCTGGGGTTCCGGTGGTGATCGGTTCGCGCAGAAATCTACTGCCATGGGGGGATCGTCCCGCCTGGATGGAACCGGCGCTTCGGATGGCGCAGCGACTGGCGAATTTGCAGGTGGACTGCGTGGCAGCCAACAGCCTTGTCGTGGCCGAGGTGACGTGCAAGACGGAACACGTGCCACAGCGAAAATTGCATGTGGTGTACAACGGAATTGATCTGGCGCAGTTCTCGCAGCTGGATTCGCTGCGAGCGAAGGCGCGACAGATGCTCGGAGTCGGCCAAGATGAAATTCTTGTCGGCAATATCTCCTGCATGCGTAGTATCAAGGGAATTCCTCAATTTGTTGAGGCTGCCCGCTTGGTCCTGCAGCAAGAACCGGGCATGCGATTTGTAGCGGTTGGGGACGGGGAACACTATGCGCTGGTACAGGAGCGGATTCGCCAATACGGGCTGGAAGATCGCATCCACCTGGCGGGTCTTCAAACGGATGTGTTGCCCTATCTGGCGGCAATGGACATTGGCGTGCTTAGTTCTCTTGCAGAGGGATTTTCCAACTCGCTGCTCGAATATATGGCAAGTGGATTGCCTTCTGTAGCAACGGATGTGGGCGGAAACCGGGAAGCCCTGGGCGACACGGGATTTCTTGTACCGCCGAACGATCCGGCGGCTTTGGCAGAAGCAATTCTCCGCTTGCGCGCGCCTGCGGTGCGGCAGCAAATGGGCCTTGCAGCGCGGCAGCGGGCGGAACGATTCAGTCTGGCACGCGCGGAAAAGCGCTTGGAAGAGATGTACGGTGAGTTGCTGCATGGAAAAGGAATATTTGTCTCAAGATAATTGAAGGAGAAACAACAGGTATGGAACAGCTCAAGAAGAAGGACGATTCCGCTGTATCTCGATCCGCCAGCGTTGCCGGTACGGCGACTGCAGACCCGAGTGCGGCCCCCAATCCTATCGACGCGTTGACGCGGACCATTCAGGATCATACCGGCCATGTCGGTGTGGTCGGCCTGGGATATGTCGGCTTGCCACTGGCGATGCTCTTTGCCAAGGCGGGCTTTCCGGTCACCGGATTCGATGTGGACCGCAGCAAAGTGAACAAGCTGAATGCCGGTTCCTCCTATATCCAGCGCATCCTGCCGGAGGAGATTGCTCAACTGCGCGAGACGGGATTCGAAGCCAGCGCCGAATATTCCGACGTGACCAAAATGCAGGTGATCATCATCTGTGTTCCGACGCCGCTCGATGAACATCAGGGGCCCGACCTTCGCTACATCGAAGACACGGCTCGCTCGCTGGGCCCGCATATTCGTAGCGGGCAACTGGTCATCCTGGAAAGCACAACCTATCCGGGCACGACGGAAGAAGTATTGATTCCACTGCTGGAAGCGAACAATCCAAGAGGACTCCGTTGTTACCGCGAGGGTCTCGACCCGGCCAAATGTTTCTATGTCGCCTATTCCCCTGAGCGCGAAGATCCAGGCAATATCACGGTGGAACGCAGCGATATTCCCAAGGTTGTCGGCGCTTCCACGAAGGAGTCGGCGGACCTGGCTGCGGCTGTGTATAGCAGCATTTTTCGCCGCATCATCCGGGTATCGAGTCCGGCGGCCGCGGAGATGACAAAGCTGCTGGAAAACATCTACCGGTGCGTGAATATCGCACTGGTGAATGAACTGAAATTGCTATGCCTGAGGATGGGTCTCGATATCTGGGAGATTATTGAGGCGGCTGCGACCAAGCCGTTTGGTTTCCAGGCCTTTTACCCCGGCCCCGGTCTGGGCGGCCATTGCATTCCAATTGACCCGTATTATCTTTCCTGGAAGGCGAAAGAACTCGACTTCAGTACCCGCTTCATCGAACTTGCGGGAGAAGTTAATACCTCCATGCCATACCATGTTGTCGAATCCGTAACGGCTGCGCTGAATGATCGCAGCAAGCCGTTGAAGAGTAGCCGCATTCTGGTTCTAGGGCTTTCCTACAAGAAAGATATCGACGACCTGCGCGAGTCACCCTCCTTGACACTCATAGAGCAGCTGCGGCGCCGCGGGGCGCTGGTTGAGTATAACGACCCGTATTTTCCTACAGTTGGACATGGGCGCCACTACGACCTGAATATGGCGTCGGTGCCTCTGGATTCGATTGGGGAGTACGACTGCGTGCTGATTGCCACGGATCATTCCGATTATGATTACGAGCAAATCGCACGGGATTCGCAGCTACTGGTGGACACACGCAATGCGACCCGCCGCGTCACAGATGCGGGCCTGCTGAAAAAGATTGTGCGCTG
>JBDTBI010000338.1:0-4759 GCA_039924215.1 Acidobacteriaceae bacterium | reverse complement strand
CATTTTACGGGGTCAGGCAAATTCATGAGATCTTGCAGTAGCCCCGCCATGATTCGATCATGACGGAGCGACCTTAAGCGGTTATAGCAGGAGTGAGTCGCAATGCTGGATCAACGTCCACCACGGTAGGTCAGGTCATAGCCGCGATGGAAATTGTCCCGATAGATGGCGGCTGGCTGACCCGGCGGCACGGGTGGATTACGGAAGCGTGGATGACGATTGACATTCGGCCGGCGACGCTCAGCGATGTCGCGACGGGCAGCTGCGACTCCAGCGTCGAATCCCTGATGAGCAACTATACCCGGCGGAGGGGGCCCATAGCCCGGTGGCGGGTAAGGGTGGGCGCAGCCGGCGATGGGAAACAGGGCAAGTGGTAGTGCAATTGCGAGAAAGAGCAATTTTTTCATGATGACCTCAATGGGCGCATGGATTTCCATGCGCCTGGATTTGGACGCCAGTTCCTTGCATTCGCGCCGGAACGTATAGAAAGAAACACGGCCATCGGCGGAGAGTTGCTGCCGATGTATCGAATCCTGCCGATTTCCGGTATCCTAGAGGGTGTCCAGCCGGAGCGTTGGGGGGTGTTATCTCTTTTGGCAGAAGTAAAGATTCAGGAAGGCGAACCGCTTGAGAACGCATTGCGCCGCTTTAAGCGCAAGGTGCAGCAGGAAGACATCATCAAGGAAGTCAAGCGGCATTCGTATTACATGAAGCCAGGCGAGAAGATGTGCATGAAGCAGGCTTTGGCCCGCAAGCGCAATCGCAAGAAAGCCCGCAAGGAACAAACCGACTAAGAGAGCCCAAGCCCGAATCGCGTTATACGGTTCGGGCTTTCCTCCGCCCAGACGAAAAATCCAGCCAGTATTTTTATCCAGTATTTCGCAGGCCGGCGGAAATGCCGTTGATGGTAGCGGTGATCGCACGCTGCAGGGAGTCGCTGGTGTCACCTGCGCGCTTGCGTCGCAGCAATTCTACCTGGATAAGACTCATCGGATCGACATAAGGGTTGCGTAACCGAATCGACCGCGAAAGCACAGGATTTGATTCGAGCAGAACCTTCTGTCCAGTTACGGCAAGCACAGCGCGTTGTGTATCCTCGTATTCCGACTTCAAGGTGCTGAAAACCGACTCGCGTATGGCGGTGTCGCGGACCAGAGAAGAGTATTGACGGGCAATCTCAAAGTCCGCTTTGGCCAGAGCTAACTCCACATTGCGGATCAGGTCGATGAACAATGGAAATTCCTGCATCATGGTGCGCAAAATTGGTAGATTTCCCTGCTGGATGGATGCGTGGAGCGCATGTCCCACCCCGAACCAACCGGGAACTCCATGGCGGCTTTGCATCCATCCGAAGACCCATGGAATTGCGCGCAGGTCGCCAAAGTTCGGTTTGCCCTTTCTGCGGACGGGGCGGGAACTAATATGGGCAAACTCCAGTTCATTGACCGGCGTGGCTTCGTTAAAGTATTGCAGCACGCCCTCATCTTCAGGGATATTCTTGCGATAGAAACGGTATGAGGTGGTAGAAAGTTCTTCGCAGATCTCCTCCCAGCCCTCCATCATTTCTCCCGTGCGATGACCGCCGGGACGGCGCGCTTCGGGCCGTGCCAGGGCGTCAAGCGAAGCAGCCACCATCAGTTCCAGATTCCACTCCGCCAGCACAACGTCGGAGTATTTCCAGTTCAGCACTTCGCCTTGTTCGGTGATGCGAATTTCGCCGTTGAAGCCGCCGATTGGCTGGGCGTAAATAGAACGGTGCGTCGGCGCACCACCCCGGCCGACAGTACCTCCGCGGCCATGGAACAAGCGCAGATCGACATTACATTCCCGGGCGACAATGTGCAGGGCGCGGTGAGCCTTATACAACTCCCACGTGCTGGCGATCATTCCGCCGTCCTTATTTGAATCGGAATAGCCGAGCATGACCTCCTGGCGTCGCCCCCAGGAGTCGAGCAGCGGTTGGTATGCAGGGGAAGTCCAGAGCTCCCCGCACACGTCCGCGGCTCGGCGCAGGTCCTCGATCCATTCAAACAAAGGAACAACCTGAATGGCGGGACGATTTTCTCCGGCGATGCAGGAGACCTGATGGGTGCGCGCCAGATGCAGCACACGCCATGTGTCCTCGACGCCCGTTGCACCGCTGACGACATATTGCTGGATTGTTTCCGGCGGTTCCGTGCGCTGGATTTCTGAAATCGTGCGAAATGTGCCGAGCACGTCGAGGGTCTCCGGTGAAAGCGGCTTAGAGAAGTCCTCTTCCGGGGATTCCGTGGATTGACACCGCTCAATTTCGAGCAGCGCCTGCGTGTCCTGCTTGGCATGCTGGCGAATATCGAATGTGTGCAGGTGCAGTCCAAAGGTGCGGACCTCGCGGATCAGGGGATCGATGAACGAGCGTGCCAGACGAAGACTCTTGTTTTCTGCAAGGCTGGCCCGGAGGATGTCGAGATCGTCTAGCAGATCCTGTGCAGCCAGATACGGCGGCAGCACAGTATTGGCCGCATGAGCCAGTAGATTCGGACCCATAGCCTGGAGTCTCATGCGAATGCACAGCGCAAAGCGGCGATCCAGCTCATGATGAAAGCGTTCGGCGAGGCCATTTCCGGAGGGCTTCAGTTGCGATTCATACGTTTGCAGCTTCTGCTCAAGCGCAGTGGAAATTCCCGCCCATTGAATGGAGGGAGTAAGCAGATCCACGATGAGCTGCATGCGGGTGCTGTAGTGCTCAATTAACTTGCCGCGCGCCATGGTAATGGCTTCCCATGTCACCTCCGGAGTGACGTTCGGGTTGCCATCGCGGTCGCTGCCAATCCAAGTGCCGAAACGGACCACCTGAGGCAGATCGTTTGGCTCAATGTTGATGCCATATTCGTCGCGGAATGCGCCGGCGATTTCCTCAAACAACTGGGGTATGGTTTCAAAGATTGCAATCTCGTAATAATCGAGGCCCAGCTTGATTTCATCCTCGACAGCAGGACGGGAGCTGCGAACTTCATCCGTCTGCCACAGGGCCGTAATTTCCGCCAGGATGGCTTGTTCTTTTGCGAACAATTCCTCATCCGGAAGCGGAATCCGGTTCAGGCTTTCGAGAATTTCGCCGATTCGACGCCGCTTGAACAACACGGAGCGACGAGACACCTCCGTTGGATGGGCGGTGAAGACGGGGATGACGCAGATCTTCGCCAGGAATTCCAGCACTTCGGATGCATTAAAGCCCGCTTCGCGCATCCTCCGCAACGTGCCACGCATTTCTCCCGGTTGGGGTGCGCTCTGGCTGCCGCGTAATCGGTGCGTCCGGCGACGGCGCTTGCGATGGTTCGTTTCCGCCAGGTTGATCAGTTCAAAGTAAAAGGCGAAAGCACGCGTCAATTGTTCGGCGAACCCGGTGTCATATCCTCCGATTCTTGCAATTGCTTCGGCGAAAAGGGAATCGGTTTTTTGCGTATTGCCCTGCAGTTGCGCCTCACGGCCTTCCGTCGTCAGGCGGCGCAGATCTTCGACTGCCTGGAACAGCTCATCTCCACACTGCTCTCGAAGGACACGCCCGAGGAGCGTTCCGAGGGAACGAACATCCCGGCGGAGCGGCGCTTCCTTGCGCTCAGCATCGAACGACTGCAGTTCTTCCAGGCGTTCGTTCCAGTTTTCGGGTTTCCACAAAAGATCCATGATTACCTGCATTCTGCAGGAGGAGCGGGTAGCATCCTAAAGATTGGACGAAGAAATTGTTGCCTGCTCTTCCAGTTGCAAGGCGAGTTCTTCCCATTCTGCAAGCAGTGCGGCTAGTTCGGTCCGAAACTCATCCAATTGACGTTGCTGGCTTTGATATTGCTCTGCGGAAACAAACACCGCCATCTGCTGCACAATCGTCTGAATGGCGGCTTCCCTACGGGGAATTTCCTCTTCCAGCATACTGCATCGATCCTGCATCTGGCGCAGTCGGATGGGATTGATGCGTTTCGCGCGTGCATTGTCGATAGCGGGTGGATCAGATATAGCATTTTCGAGCTTCGCAGGAGACGCGTTGCCGTTGGAGTTTGGCGGACTCGAAGGAGAAACCTTCAAAGCCCGGGCTTCCGCCTCCCGGGAAGTCTGCCACAAATAATCTTCGTAGTTTCCGGTGTAGACATGGACGAAGCCGTCGCGAATTTCAAAGACCCTGTTGGCAAGAGCATCGATAAAGGCGCGATCGTGCGAAACGAATACCACGGTCCCGGAAAAGCTCCGGATTGCCTCCAGCAGCACTTCTTTGGCGCGCATGTCGAGATGATTTGTGGGCTCATCGAGCAGCAGGAAATTCGCCGGACTGACCAGTAACCGGGCGAGGGCGTATCGATTGCGCTCACCGCCGGAAAGCACCCCCAGAGGCTTGAAAACATCGTCTCCGGAAAACAGAAAGCAACCCAACAGGCTTCGCAATTCCGTCTGAGGAATTCTGGGGGCACTGCGTCCGATGTCATCCAGCATGCGCGCATCAGCATCCAGTTCCTTGTACTGATCCTGCGCAAAATACTGCATCGCCACGTTATGGCCAAGACGAATCTGGCCGGTTGTTGGAGTGTCGAGTGCGGCGAGCAGGCGGATGAGGGTTGATTTGCCTGCGCCGTTGGGGCCGACCAATGCAATTCGCTCGCCCCGCTCAATGGTGAACTGGACGCGTGAGAATACCTGCTTTACGTCATAGCATTTGCTGATCTGCTGCGCCTCAACCACGGTGCGTCCGCTGGGTGGCGGCTGTGGGAAGGTGAAGTGAATTTCCGTC
>JBDTBI010000337.1:0-4733 GCA_039924215.1 Acidobacteriaceae bacterium | reverse complement strand
CTGCGCCATGCACCACCACGGGTCAATGCACGGATGTCAACACGATGCCCGCGGGAGCACTACAGACAGGCTACGGCAGCAACAGTCAGCCGACGAGTGCGACTCTTGTCGTTACTCCGGCTCCAGTTGTCCCACCACCCACACTCCTGAAGAACTTTAGCCCCAGCTACATTGCTAAAGGCAAAACATCGACTCTAACTATTACGTTGCGGAACCCCAGCAGCAAAGCGTCGACCCTGACCGCACCCCTGATCGACTCATTCCCGAACGGGATGACGGTCTCCGGCGCTAAAAGCACCACATGTCACGGAGTTGTTACAGCCACCAAGGGAAGTTCGAGCGTGATCTTGAGTGGAGGTACAATCCCAGCCTATGGCTCCTGCACCGTAACGGTGGTGGTGACGGCACCAAGCGTGGGTACGTTCATCAACTCGTTGCTGGCCGGAGCGTTGCACACCAGCCAGGGCACCAACACCCAGGCAGCGAGTGCAGCCTTAATTGTTCAATAATTGGCATATGGCTTAACTTCACTTCACCACTCCAGAAGGCTGAATTCTGGAGTGGTGAAGATTTTTATACGGAAGGCGGGGGGTCTGAAGTTATCAGACTTACTTCCAATTCTCTGTTTTGAGGTCATCGCTATGACGCAAAATCGCTTATTGCTTACCCTTGGATTCTTGATATGTTTCGTGATGTTAGGATTTCCTTCAACGCCGCGAGCCAGGGCACAGGTATCTTCCCCCGCGCATAGTCCTGCTGCGACTAAATCAATGAAAACTCCCATGGTCACTTTACCCGGCAATGTTCGTCGCGAGGCGAATGCCGCCAACGATCAGGGAGCAGCAAGTGGCAGTTTGCGATTGGATCACATGCTGCTTCAATTGGGGCGTCCTGCAGCCCGCGAAAGCGAGCTGGAAGCAAAGATCGAATCCCTATATCAACCAGGCAGTCCGGATTTTCATCATTGGTTGACGGCGACTGAATTTGGCCGCCTGTATGGTCCGGATCCTGCGGACATCGAGATCTTGGTCGCGTGGCTGGAGAGCCATGGGTTCCAAATCAACAATGTTGCCAGAAGCGGCATGGTGATAGATTTTTCCGGTAATGTCCAACAAGTGGAGTCAACGTTCAACCCTGGTATCCACAACTTGCAGGCGCATGGGAAACGCCATATCGCAAATATGCGAAACCCTCAGATTCCTGCCGCACTCGCTAACCTGGTCGTCGGTATCTCTTCACTCAATGACTTTCGCCCGAAGCCGGAAAATGCGGGCATCAGCTCCGGTCACATAGATCCATTGTCGAAGGCTGTGGTCGCAAAGCAGTCGCTACAGGGAGGTGCCCCCGGATTTACTGTGGACTCTTCGTATCAATTAGTCGTTCCCGACGATATCCACACGATTTATAACTTCACTCCGATATATAACAAAGGCATTACGGGTCGAGGCCAACAGATTATCGTCATCGAAGACACAGATGTCTATTCCAAAGAAGACTGGGCTCAATTCCGCAAGACGTTCTTGTTGGCGCAATATCAGAAAGGTTCTTTCGAACAGATTCATCCAGGCGGCTGCACAGATCCCGGGATTGTCGCAGGAACCGATGCAGAAGCAATCATCGACGCAGAGTATGCAAGTGCCGCTGCACCGGACGCAGCCATTGAAGTGGCATCGTGCGCCGATACTCAAACCACGTTTGGAGGGTTACTCGCGCTCGAAGCCCTGGTTGATGAGAACGCACCACCCCACATCATCAGTCTCAGCTATGGCGAATGTGAGGCGGCCCTTGGCGCTGCGGGGAATGCGACTTACAACTACGCTTATCAACAGGCCGCCTCGGAGGGTATCTCGGTCTTTGTGGCCACCGGGGACGAAGGCGCCGCCGGTTGCGACGCTAATGAGCCGGTCGCGCAATTTGGTATCTCAGTCAATGGATTTGCTTCGACTCCGTACAATGTGGCGGTCGGCGGCACGGACTACGGTGACACGTACGCGGGAACCAACGCTCAGTATTGGAAAGCGAAGGACAATGCCGCATATGGATCTGCGAAGTCCTACATTCCGGAAATTCCATGGAACGATTCCTGCGCCAGCAGTCTGATCACGGATATGGAAGGATACGGCGTTCCCTATGGGATCAACGGGTTCTGTAACTCCCCGATTGGGGAGGAATACTTCCTGACGACGGATGGTAGCAGCGGGGGGCCTAGCGGTTGCGCTTATGGAGAGACGTCGTCACTTGCTAACACACCCGCCGTCAGCGGTACGTGTAATGGCTATCGGAAACCGAGCTACCAGAACGGTGTGTTCGGAAATCCAAATGATAGAGTGCGCGATCTTCCGGATGTTTCGCTGTTCGCAGCGAACGGAGTCTGGGGTCATTACTATGTGCTTTGCTACTCCGATCCCACGCCAGGAGCAGGGGGTGCACCGTGCACGGGTGATCCCGCGGGCTGGTCGGGGGGTGGTGGCACGTCCTTTGCCGCGCCTATCGTTGCGGGTATCCAGGCGCTCATCAATGAATCGGCGGGCACTCCTCAAGGCGACCCAAACTACGTCTACTATGCGCTGGCGCGACGGGAGTTCGGTGGAACAGGGAAAAACTCCTGTGCCTCCACGCTTGGAAATTCCATTGAATCTTCTTGCGTCTTCAACGACGTCGCCCAGGGAGACATGGATGTGAACTGCTTGGGCTCTTTCAATTGCTACGACCCCTCGGGTCCGAACGGTGTTCTCTCTGTGGCCAGCAAGGTATATTCCGAGGCATATAAAAGCCGTCTCGGATGGGACTTCGCCACTGGAATTGGAACCCTCAATGTAAGTAACCTTGTGACCCACTGGGATTTCGCATTTTAACAGCCGTACCTACCTGATTCAGGAGTTCTGAGAATTTGAGGGTGACCCATCCTCGGCGGGTGGCCCACTGAAGCTATTTTTGCTTGAGTGGGATGAAGTAGCAGGATGAGCTTGACGCCGAGCACCCGACAACATCCCACGTCTCAAAAGCGAGACATGGGGCACCCTCATCCGGTATGGTGAACCATGTTTGGGATGTGGGCCAACTCGCCCCTGAGACCCCTCTTCTGACCAGCACAATTGAAATTGAAAGGATGGGTACCTGTGAAGCATGCTGCGCGTTGTCTCTTGATTGCCGTTCTCGTGGCGGGTGCAACTCTTGTTGCGCGGCCGCAATCCAGCACACAGAAGAGCACTCTTGCCAAAACTCCTCCGATGGGATGGAACAGCTGGAACAAGTTCGGCCCAGACATCAGTGATGCGCTGATCCGCAAACAAGCGGACGCTATGGTTTCCAGCGGCATGAAAGCTGCAGGGTATCAGTACGTCAATATCGATGAGGGCTGGGAGGGAATCAGAGATGCGAAAGGCAATCTGATGCCGAACAAGAGGTTCCCCGATATGAAGGCGCTGGCGGCGTATGTTCACAGCAAAGGCCTCAAGATCGGCATTTACTCTTCGCCGGGACCGAAGGGATGCGGTGGCGTTGAAGGCAGCTATGGCCATGAAGAACAGGACGCGAAGCTTTTTGCCTCCTGGGATATGGATTATCTGAAGTACGACTGGTGTACTGCTGGGACCGTCTACACGCGGGACCAATATCCTGAAGCGGTGCATAAAATGGCGGTTGCTTTAGCGCATGCCGGGAGGCCGATGGTCTACAGCTTTCATGGCCGTGGAGCGGTTTGGGATTACTCCGCTGCCCAGGGTGCGAACCTTTGGCGGACCACCGGCGACATCCATGATAACTATGCGCGGATGATTGCCATTGGTTTCGGACAACATGGACTGGAGCGATTTGCCGGGCCGGGACATTGGAACGATCCAGACATGCTGGAGATTGGCAACGGCGGCTTGAGAGCGAACGAAGAACAGTTGCACATGAGCCTGTGGTCCTTGCTTGCCGCTCCGCTCATAGCCGGCAACGATCTGACCAGCATGACTCCTGAGACAGTGGCCATCCTCACCAATCCGGAGGTGATTGCGGTGGATCAGGATCCGGCGGGCATGCAGGGACGTCAGATTTATGTGCAGGGCGCCATTGTGGTGATGATGAAGCCACTGGCGGATGGAAGCAAAGCCGTGGGTCTTTTCAACCGGGAACAGGGGGACGTGACGGTGTCGGTGAACTTCAAAGATATCGGTCTTGGAGACGAAGCCGAGGTTCGCGACCTCTGGCTACACAAGGATCTCGGCAAGTTTCACGGTAGTTACTCCGTGGATGTTCCTACGCACGGCGTCGTACTTGTCAGGATTCGTTGACAGCTTTTCCAGCGAAGTTAAAGAAAGAGGCAAGCGTATGGTGTCGTGGAGATCGAGTGTAGATGGGATGTACATAGTCCAGCTCAAAAATTGGGCCGCCCACGTCTCGCTTTGCTCAGTTCCATACCGTTCTTTAAAGGTTGTTTCCAGGCATGTTTTACACTTCGGCGCGCGCGCGAGCAAGCGCCGGTAGTGTGAGCGAGGTTACCCAACGCCACCCTCCACGGCCAATTCCAATCTTCAGATTGAGCCGGCGTACGTTGATAGAGCTGATATTCTTTGCTCTATGAGGATACGCCCAGCAATACTTGTTATTTCGTTGGTCACTCTTCTCTCGCCCCTGTATGCGCAACAGCCGTCGTTGCAATGGATCCAGCTCTCGAGTGCTCACCTTGAAGTCGATGGGCTCCCTTGGTTTGCCAAAAATGGTGGAGAGTTGTCCCGCCTTCCCGTGAA
>JBDTBI010000336.1:0-4666 GCA_039924215.1 Acidobacteriaceae bacterium | reverse complement strand
CCAACGTCGATGCGACGATGAAGGCAATTGCCGCATTTCCCGGCGGAATCCACCTGATCCTGGGCGGTAAGGACAAGGCCTCCAACTACACGCTGCTCGATCCGCTCTTAAAAGAACGGGTCCGCGCAGTTTACACCATTGGCGCGGCGGCGAAAAAGATTGAGCAGCAGATTGCAGGTGCAACCCATATCGTTTCCTGCGAAACGTTGGAGCGGGCCGTCGATCAGGCCGCAGCCCATGCAAAATCCGGCGAAATTGTCCTGCTGGCTCCTGCATGCGCCAGCTTCGATCAATTTCAGAACTACGAACATCGCGGACAGTGCTTCAAGGAATACGTGCTTGCGCGGCAGGGTGTGGAAACATGGCAAAACGCGTAGGCATCGACAAGTGGCTGTTTATTACCACGGTCCTGTTGGTGCTTTTCGGGCTGGTTATGGTTTTTTCCGCGTCTGCGGTCGTGGCGAAGGAGCGCTACGGCTCCGCATACTACTTTGTCATCAAGCAGTCTGCCTGGGCGTTGCTTGGACTGCTCACCATGGTCGTCCTGATGCGCGTCAACTATCGGCGCTACAACAGTCCATCCGTCATTTTCCCCTGTGTTGCCGTCACTACATTGTTGTTGCTGTCCGCGTTTTTCATGCGCGACTCGCACCATACCCATCGCTGGATTCGCTTCGGTGTCCTGAGTTTTCAGCCCTCCTCGATGGCGCTGCCCGCCCTGGTGCTGTTTCTTGCATGGTTTTTGCAGAACCGTGTCAATCGGCTGGACGACTGGCGGAGAGCGCTGATTCCGGCGGCAGTACCCAGCCTGGTGTTCATCGCGCTCATCTTGAAAGAACCCGACCTGGGCACTGCCATGGTCTGCGCTGCGGTGACGGCCCTGATGCTCTATCTGGCCGGGGCGCGGATTCGATATTTTTTCTTCGCGCTGCTGGCTGCCTCCCCGGTGCTCTATTACATGCTGTTTCGTGTGCCCTGGCGCCGTGCGCGCCTGGTTGCATTTCTCAATCCTGAAAAGGACCCGCTCGGTACCGGCTTCCATATTTTGCAATCGTTGATCGCGGTTGGTGCTGGCGGCATTCACGGCGTCGGCTTGATGGAAGGCCGGCAGAAGCTCTTCTATCTTCCGGAGCCGCAGACCGACTTCATCTTTGCGAACATCGCCGAGGAGTTGGGCCTCATCGGCACGATCCTCGTCGTCGCCCTTTTCCTCATGCTGGCCTATCGCGGGCTGCGCGCCGCTCTGCTTGCAACCGACCCATTTGCGCGCTTCCTGGCCTTCGGTATCACCGCTACCATCCTCATCCAGGCATTTTTCAACATCAGCGTGGTGCTGGCGCTGGTCCCCACCAAGGGGATTACCCTGCCTTTCATTTCCGACGGAGGCACGTCGTTATTTTTCACATTGCTCAGCATGGGGATTCTGTTGAACATTACTCGGGAGATCGATTGACGGCATGGCTCCCCAGAAGCGTATGAAACAGGAACGCTTGCGCGTATTGATTGCCGGCGGGGGCAGCGGCGGCCATGTGATTCCCGCATTGGCGATTGCGCGGGAACTGGTTAAGAGCGATGTTGCTCAGATTCGTTTCATCGGTACGGCCCGCGGTATGGAAACCCGTCTGGTTCCAGCTGCGGGTTTTCCGTTGGATTTGATTCGGGTCGGCCAGCTCAATCGCGTCCGCCTCACGACTAAGCTGGCCACCCTTGGCAGGCTCCCCTTCAGCGTCCTTGCCTGCGTGGGTTTACTCCGCAAGCATCGTCCGCATGTCGTGCTCGGCGTGGGCGGCTATGCATCCGGTCCGGCGATGCTGGCGGCCATCCTGACCGGAACTCCGCGGGTTGCATTTGAACCCAACGCGGTTCCCGGCATGGCTAATCGCTGGATTGGTCGATGGGTGCAGGCGGCTGCGGTGAATTTCCCCGATACAACCGGTTATTTTCGTCACGCCCATGTCACCGGGATCCCGGTCCGGCCGGAATTTTTCTCGCTTCCCCCTCGCCCGGTCGACGCGCCGCCACGGCTACTTGTGTTCGGCGGCAGCCAGGGTGCCCGCGTGCTCAACCGGATGGTCCCGCAAATCGCAGCAGATTTGCTGCAGGCGGTTCCCGGCCTGACGATTCTCCATCAAAGCGGTGCCCAGCATGTGGAAGGAACCCGTCAGGCCTATTTGCAATCCGAAGAGTTGCGGCAACGTTGGTCGGATTCATGGAGCGTGGAGCCGTTCTTCGATGACATGCCGGCTCGCTTCGGTTCAGCCAGCCTTGTCCTGTGTCGCAGCGGAGCCAGCACCGTCGCCGAACTTGCTGCGGCCCAAAAACCTTCGCTGCTGATTCCGTTCCCACGGGCGGCCGATGATCATCAGCGACGGAATGCCGAAGTGTTTGTGCAGGCTGGCGGTGCCGCCATGTTGATCGAGTCGGAATTGACGCCGCAGCGGCTCCTGGCCGAATTGATTCGCCTCCTTCAGGATTCGCAGTATCTGGCGACGATGGGTCAAAAGGCCCGCAATCTGGCTCACGCTGATGCAGCCGCATCGATCGCTTCGCTCCTAAAGCAGCAACAGCCAGCAGAGAGCTGACTGTTGCTGTTTCCCGTTTGTAAGATGCTCAGATTAGCGCCGTCCACCCCCACCACCGTGGGATCCTCCTCCGCCGCCACCATGGAAGCCTCCGCCTCCACCGCCGTGGAAGCCGCCACCGCCCCCACCACCGCGAAATCCTCCACCACTGAACCCACGGCCAGCGGAACTATTTCCACCACTGAACCCGCGTCCAGCGGAACTGTTGCCGCCACTGAACCCGCGTCCGCTGTTGGCACTGCGCGCGCCGCTAAATCCTCCACCACCGTAGCTGCGAGCACCGCTGAAGCTGCGGTTTGCTCCCTGACTGTTGCTGTTGCCGCGTGACAGATTGTAGGCGCGGGTAGGAGATCCGCTAAAGCTGCCGTTGCTCCGCGCTCCAGAGTTTCCATAGCCGCGATTCGCTGCACCGTTGAAAGTACTTGTGCCGCCATAGTGATTGCCGCGTGAAGCATTCATCGTCCCGCGACCTGCTGCTCCTCTGGCATCCCCTCTGAAATTGCGGGGACCGCGCTCGCCACTGTAGGAATGGAAGCCACGATTTCTGATGTTATTCACGTTGCGGTTGTTGTAGTAATGACCATGGTTCCAGCGCCCACCATAGAATCCGCGTCCCCAATAACCACCGCCATAGCGGATTCCACCGTAGAAACCGATGTTGAGGCCCCAATAGCCTGGATACCAACCGTAAGATCTGCCGTACCAGCCCCAATATCCCGGAGTCCATAACGATCCAGCATACGGAGGATAGACCCACGCTCCGGGCATCCAATTCCAGCCGTTACTCCAGTCCCAATACCCCGGAGTCCATAGATAGCCGTCTCCCGGCATCGGCGGTTGGTTATACGCGTCATCTGGCATCGGGGGTGGAGCGGAATCCACCTGCTCTACCGCAATCCTGCCAGGGTCTTCACCGTTGTATTGTTCTTGCTGCGGAGGTGGCGCCCCCTGGGCATCGCCATACTGGTCGTTGTACGCGCCGTCCTCTTGTGTGGGTGGCTGCGGTGGGGGCGGCATTCCCGGTCCACTGTTGGAACCGTTACTGTTGGGCCCGTTACTGTCGGATCCGTTGTCGGCCTGCCCGTTTTGATCCTGTTGCTGTGCTGCCAGGCCGTTGTAATAGGACTGCCCACCGCCATTTGGCTGCCCATTACCCGGCTGTTGTGCCGGCTGCTGTGCTGTTGCAGGGATGTTATCGGACGGGCCGTTGTTCTGCTGTTGCGCCCGCGCCGGAATAAGAGCAGTGGCGGCAACAAAGGTACCCGCGAGAACCGGTACAAACAAGGAACGAAGGGTACGCATATCGTAACTCCCGACCCGGACTCCCATGCTATCCACCGAATTCTGTGGCTTCAGGAGTTCAATGTCTCGGAGAGCCATACGAGTCGCCGCCTTGCGGCCACCTGTGACTCTCACCTATATCAAACGTGTTTTCAGGAAATAAGTTGTGTTATTTTCGCCACAATTCCTGCTTGTATCCACACTCCAGCCTGCTTGTATCCATACTCCAGAACGATGAACTGTCCTGCCGACTTCGATGCCGGATTGAATCGAAAAGATTCGCCTGCCTATGGTTTGCCGCTCGGGTTTGCCGCTCGACGTCTGTTTTCAACGCGGGGTCGCTGCTACAGTAGAGGCAGGTTTCCATCCAGGATGTTTATCCGCACGCAGCACGTACATTTCATTGGGATTGGCGGCATCGGCATGAGCGGGATTGCCGAAATCCTGCTGAACCTGGGCCATCGTGTCTCCGGTTCCGACCTGAAACGCTCCCCCGTCACCGATCGGTTACTGCGCCTGGGAGCCACTATTTTTGAAGGACATTCGGCGGCAAACGTTGCGGGTGCCGATGTTGTGGTGACCACCTCGGCCCTGAGCCCTCGCAATCCGGAGGTGCTTGCCGCCCATGAGCAATCGATCCCGGTGATTCAGCGTGCGGAGATGCTGGCGGAGTTGATGCGCCTCAAATATGGCGTGGCCATTGCGGGGATGCATGGCAAAACAACCACAACTTCAATGATCGCTGCCGTACTCGCCGCCGGGGGGCTGGACCCGACGGTTGTTGTCGGCGGACGTGTGGAGAC
>JBDTBI010000335.1:0-7481 GCA_039924215.1 Acidobacteriaceae bacterium | reverse complement strand
CCTTTTCGAATGGAAATGTCAGGTTTTGCGCGGCTAGAAGGTAGCATTCCGGTTACCGGGGACATCGGCGTCCTGTGGCCAATTGTGGCACATGCTGTGGAGGAACGTCTCGGTCTTCGGTTCGACTTTGTTTCTGCCCCTCAGGAGTCCGAAGAGGGGAAACAAATGCGTGACTGGATCGTCGATGAGGTTCCTTATGTCAACCGCGCATTGATGTATGACGAGTTGAGAAAAAGCTTGATGACGCACCCCGGTTCCTCCCGCCCCTAATATCACCTTGCCTCGACAAGACCTCATGAATTCGTCAGCTAAAAACTACAAGTGGTTTATCGTCGGTATGCTGTGGTGGATCGCATTTTTCAACTACGCTGACAGACAATCGGTGTTCTCGCTATTCCCGCTGCTTTCCAAGGAATTTCACTTGGATAATATGCAGTTGGGTCTACTCGGTTCCTCCTTCGCCTGGGTATATGGACTCTCGGCTCCCTTTGCTGGAAACATCGTTGATCGAATTCAACGAAAGGCCGCAGTTTTGGGTGGCCTTGTAACCTGGAGCGTTATCTGCGCGGCAACGGCATTGTCCGGCACATTCGGTCACCTACTTTTTTTCCGTTCTGCCGAGGGGCTCGGCGAGACTGTTTACTTCCCAGCGTCGATGTCGCTCATCAGCGATTACCACGGAAAGTCTACACGTTCTCGCGCCATGGGATTTCATCAGACAAGCACCTACATCGGTACCATTGCGGGTGGATTTTTTGCAGGTATCATCGGACAACATTACGGTTGGCGTTCCTCGTTTGTAATTTTTGGGGGTTGCGGGATCTTACTTAGCTTTGTTTTGAGCCGTTTGCTCGTAGAACCCGTGCGCGGCGCCGCCGACTTCGCGGACATCGCATCCGATACGCATGAATCCATTGTTCCCAGTGTTCCCATTGTTCCCAAGCGAATATCTATTCGTGAATTTTTTGAAATTGTACGCCGAGTACCTACTTTGCAGCTGTGCATGTTGGCTTTCATGTGCGAGAATTTCACCGCGATGGTTCTATTTACGTGGATGCCGACCCTTCTCTATCGAAAATTTCACTTAAGCCTCGCTATGGCTGGTCTCACTGCCACTCTGTATGTGCAGTCCACCAGCATGCTTGGATCGCCCATAGGAGGATGGTTGGCGGACGCTCTCCGTAAGCGAATGGCTGGCGGGCGCATCCTGGTTCAGTCGATCGGTATTTTTTTCGAAGCGCCATTTGCTGCTTGGGCTATTCTCACTGGTTCTATGGAGTGGCTAATTGTCAGCCTTTTATTGTGGGGATTTGTTAAGGGCTTCTTTGAAGCCAATATTTTTGCCTCTGTCTTCGATGTGGTTCGCCCCGAAGCCCGCGGCACTACGACAGGATTTATGAACATGATGGGCTGGCTCGCTGGCGGCGGGACCGCCCCGCTGATTGTCGGCATTTTAGCCGATCACTTCAGTTTGAGCCACTCCATGGCGATCACGGCCGTGTCGTATGTGATCGGCAGCGTTCTACTACTAATCGCCGCATTGCGCTATGCGCGGCCTGATATCAACCGCATGCAGGAAATACTTGCACGCGAAACATTAGGTGCGTAGCTCCTTCGAGACCTCCATCGATCTAGACTTCTTGTCCCGGCCTCGCGCCTCATCGTAACCAACGTAGAGTTCGAACAGATAGCGAG
Organism: Acidobacteriaceae bacterium; assembly: GCA_039924215.1. Taxonomy (GTDB): domain Bacteria; phylum Acidobacteriota; class Terriglobia; order Terriglobales; family Acidobacteriaceae; genus JAKAAZ01. The sequence continues at coordinate 5,786 of JBDTBI010000335.1, read as the reverse complement.
GCAAGACGCTGCATGTCGTCGTCTCATGAAGATTCCGGACTTTGGATCGATGGTCTCGACGCGCTGGTCGCGGTGATCTGGAATGGAATCTCCTTCCACAAAGGCCGCGACCTAGTAGTGGCGTATCAATAGTTTGTTCATCGGGGGGGAACTGAGGAAGCTGCGTATGCGAAGACTCAGCGACTTCAAGGCATCCGCCGCGGAATTCGAAGCCGCACTGCGCGGCCGGGTAGCCCATCACCGCTCCCTGTTCCGGTTGCATCTGGAGCATCTCGATGCGCTGGAGGCAGCCATTGCCGGCATCGACCGGCAGGTCGATGACAACCTCGAACCGCCATGCGCCATGAGGTCGGACAGTCAGACGGCATCCTTGATGTCGGTCTTGCGTCCCGGCACGTTCTTCACGTGGGCCGCGTTGGCCAGCACCAATTCCAACTCCGAGTCGGCAAGAATGTGCCAGATCGGCTTCCAATAGACGCCCGTCGCCTCCATCCCGACATGCGTCACCGCTTCGGCGGAGAGCCAATCCGAGAGCTCCATCAACTTCCGCGTAGTGGTCTGAAAGACTCTGACTTCCGTGGCGATCTTACCCTCGACCATGTGACGGACACAGGCCACAACCGAGTCCTTATGGACGTCCAACCCGGCACAATGTGGATGCAATACTTCCATCGCTCCTCCTTGTGCGCCGCCGGCATGGAACCCCGTCGTCGAAATCTAAAAAACGTGCTCCGGAGCTGTTGACCTGCTCGTGGCACAATCCGGGGTGCTCAAGGGTTCCGGTTCCGACTAATGAACGGGCTCACTCGCACCAGAGAAATGAACGACCTCGGTGCCACGACGCAGCCATACTCTACGCCTAAACACACCCGTTTCATCCACACCGTGGCTCGGCAACGCCGATGTCAGACTAATGAGCAGCAACAGGAGTATTATTGGCCGAGCGATCGTATGAGTCATGGCGCCGTATCAGCGGTGATGATGGCGAACGACAGACAGATCAGATAGGAATTAATTTCTCCGCACTGCACGATTCTCGGCGGTGAAAGTAGATTTGGAGGAGACATCCTCTTATACTTATAGGGGCAGAAAAGGAAAGCTTATACGCGGGGAAAAAACGTATGAATCTCGAGGAGAAGTTCCGCAAATTGAACTACCGATTGTCAGAGTTAGGCAGTGTAATTGTAGCCTACTCTGGAGGAGTCGATTCAGCTTATCTCGCCTACGCGGCGCACGCGGTGCTCGGTTCGCGGATGATCGCTGTTACGGCGGACTCTGCCAGCATGGCGCGCTCAGAGCTGGCCGGTGCGTCCAGCTTCGCGCATGAGTATGGAATCCCGTGGCGAGCTGTGCGCACCCACGAAATAGAGAATGAAGAATACGCGCGCAATGGTGCCGACCGCTGTTTCCACTGCAAGAATGAGCTATTCCAAGTGCTCGAAAAGGAGCTCGAACGAGGCGGTTTTCAGGCTCTGGCATACGGTCTGAATGCCGACGACCAAAGAGACTTCCGTCCCGGGCACAAAGCTGCGGCGTTGCATAGGGTTGCTGCGCCCATGGCCGAGGCCGCACTTACTAAGCAAGATGTCCGCGAGCTAGCACGCCGCGCCAACCTGGGTGTCTGGGATAAGCCGGCTTCCGCCTGTCTCGCCTCGCGCCTCGAATACGGTCGCAGGGTAACGCCCGAGGCTCTTGGTATGGTAGAGCGGGCGGAGGAGATGCTGCGCAACCTCGGCTTACGCCAGTTTCGGGTTCGGCACCATGGCACGATAGCGCGCATTGAGATTGCCGTCGGCGAGATGGGAGAGGCGGTCTCCATCTCACAATTGAGAGCAATGGCCTCAGCAGTAAAGTCTGCCGGCTATCGATATGTTACTTTAGACTGCGAAGGATACCGCAGCGGCTCCATGAATGAGGTGCTGTCAGCGGACGTGCTGGCCAAGTTTCAGCCATCCTATGGGGAAGTCCTAGAGAAATCCTAGGAAAAATCTTGGAACGAGTTCTGGAGAAATTCCCAAAGATGCGGGTTGGATATCTTGAATGTTTTGCCGGGATCAGCGGAGACATGCTGATGGCGGCACTGGTCGACGCTGGTACGCCTTTTACCGTTCTCAATGAGACGGCTGCGTCTCTCGGATTGGGTGCGGAGCTGGTTCTCTCCAAGGTCGGCCGGAGCGGCATCGAGGCTTCCAAGATTGATGTGCTTGTCGATGGAAAGCAGGTTGAGGGTACCGCCGGTAATTCCGATTCCGCATATGGGCATCAGAGCAGCCATCACTCTCACGGCCATTCGCATTCCCATCATAAGGGCGGACAAGATCACCATGTGCACGGGCGCGGGCTAGTTGAAATCCGCGGCATTCTGCGACGCACCTCGCTGAACCAGGAGGCCCAAGCTTTGGCGCTTCGAGCCTTCGATTTGTTGGGCGAAGCCGAGGCGCGCATCCATGGCGGTTCGCTTGACCAAATTCACTTTCATGAGGTCGGTACGATTGATGCGATCGTCGACGTAGCCTGCTGCGCGGCTGCAATCAACGTGTTGGCTTTGGACGAGTGGTATTCGTCCCCCGTTAACACCGGCAGCGGTTTTGTAGACTGCACTCATGGGCGCTTTCCCGTGCCTGCACCTGCCACCGCTGAATTACTTAAAAACATACCCTGCTATGCCGATGGGCCGCGGATGGAGATGACCACTCCAACCGGAGCTGCGCTGCTTAGTGCTCTCCACTGCCGCTTCGGTCGCCCCAACACGATGCGTACACATTCTATCGGCTATGGAGCGGGCAGCCGCGATCCGGAACGGTTTCCCAATGTGCTCCGTTTGAATTTGGGAGAGATGGAACGGGATAATCTCAAGGAATCGTCGGCCAAAGGTGAGGAGAAGATAATGGTAATCGAATGCGCGATTGACGATTTGAGCCCGGAAGTCCTGGCCCACGCCGCCCGCTGCGCGCTTGACAACGGAGCACTGGATGTGATGTCCACTCCGGTAGCTATGAAAAAGGGAAGGGTGGGAACTCTGCTCACCGTGCTTGCCAAGCCCACGGATGCGGCCGGTCTGGAGCGGCTGCTGTTCCGCGAGACTTCCACGCTAGGAATACGGGTGAGGGAAGATCGGCGCCTTGTCCTCGAACGCAGTTCGGTTGAGGTAGAAACGGAGTTTGGCATGATTCGAGTGAAACTCGGCTCGTGGCAAGGTGAGCGAATGAATGCGGCACCGGAATTTGAAGATTGCCGGCTCGCAGCCACGCGCTTCGATGTTCCTTTGAAGACCGTGATACGGGCGGCGCTGGCCGCTTGGCACAACGGGAGCCGGTCGCAAACAAGTGTGCCCGCCGGAGAGGTGCGCGAATGAATAGGCAAACTCTTCTCGATCTTCTGGAGCGGGTCCGCTCACTCAATATCTCACCGGAACAAGCAGCCGAAAAACTGCGCAATCTTCCATTTGAAGATGCGGAGTTCGCGAAGATCGACCACCATCGCACACTCCGCACGGGGCTGCCAGAAGTAATCTATTCGGCGGGAAAGACGCCTGCTCAGGTTTCTGAGATTTTTCTCCGCATGACTCAAATGGGCACCAGCGTCCTCGCCACCCGGGCGAACGAGGTGGTTTTCGCGCAGGTCAAGGCGCTGGTTCCGGAAGCTCATTATTATGAACAGGCAAAGATCGTGGCTTACCGTGGCGGCGAGCGGACAAGCAATGGTGGTCCACTCGCCGTCCTCTCGGCCGGAACCAGCGATCAGCCGGCTGCCGAGGAGGCGGCGGTCGCGGCCGAATGCCTGGGGGCGGAAGTCGAACGCGTTTTCGATGTCGGCGTAGCCGGGCTTCATCGCCTGCTAGCGCACCGCGATGTTCTCGACCGAGCCCGGGTGGTAATCGTTTGTGCCGGGATGGAGGGTGCACTACCCAGTGTCGTTGGAGGACTCGTGGGCGCGCCGGTGATCGCGGTACCCACGAGCGTTGGATACGGCACCTCTTTCGGGGGCCTAACAGCACTGCTGGGAATGCTTAACTCCTGCTCTCCCAATGTCACCACCGTCAATATTGACAACGGCTTTGGAGCCGCCTACGTTGCATGCTCAATGCTACGGCAAATCCAATTGGGCAAATCCAAGTAGAGAAGGTCCGTAGCAGCCTGATGGCGCGTCCTGGTGAAGCTAAACCGAGCTTCACCACCGCGAAGACGTGCACGTATGCCCGCGCTTTACGGGGGGTGCGCGTCCATGAAGCGACGCCCCCGGGGCACTGGAAGATTCTGACCCTGTTGGGCGCGATGAGCACGCGCGGCATGGTTGCCATGATGACGATCGAAGAGGCCATGAACAGAGACATTTTCCTGGCCTATCTGGATCATGTCTTATGTTCGAAGCTCGAGCCCGGCGATGTCGTGGTGATGGATAATCTCAACGCGCATAAAGTCGATGGCGTGCCCCAGCGTATCGAGCAGCACGGTGCCGAACTGCTCTATCTGCCGCCTTACTCACCCGACCTGAACTCCATCGAAAAAGCCTGGGCCAAACTCAAGCAAATCCTGCGCTCGGCCAAAGCCCGCACTGCGGGAGCGCTTGCCTAGATGTGGAGGCTCAATAGGTTATTCCAATTCAGGCCAGATCTGGAAGCGGGCGTGTTGAGGTTGAGGCTAGCATGGGGCGGTGGAAGTTGTAGTCATGCAGCCAGGTTTGGAGTTCTATTTCTCTTTCTAGAGAGTTTTGGTAAAAGTTGGCGTAGGCCCATTCTCTGAGCGCGGTCTGGATGAAGCGTTCCGCCTTGCCGTTGGTGCGCGGCGTGTAGGGCCGGGTGAAGCGATGCTTGACGTGCTGTCGGTAGAGAGTTTTAGCGAAGCGCCAGTCGCGGGAGCAGCTTCCGTTATCGGTGAGCAGGCGGCGGATGGAGATGCCGAAGCGGGCGTAGTGAGCCCGCGCCATGAGGAAGAAGCGGATCGCCGAGGAGTGTGTCTGGTCCGGCAGGATAGCGGCAAAGCTGAGGCGGGAGTGGTCGTCGATGGCGATGTGCAGATACTCCCAACCGGCGCCGTGCGATTCGAGACGACGGTCGCCGTGGATGCGATGACCGGGTTTGACGATACGAGCCAGGCGCTTGATGGCGAAGTGGATCAGGTCTCCGGGATGTTTGTGTTCATAGCGGATCACCGGTGGCGGCGGGTCGAGGGAACGCAGACGGTTCATGCCATGACGAGTAAGGATGCGGCTGACGGTGGCGCGGCTTAACTTCACCTCGCGGGCGATGCGCCAGCCGTTCCAGTGCAGGCGGCGAAGAGCCAGGACGTTTTCTACTAAAGTGGAGGAGGTTGGCCGATAGCAGCGGCGTGGCCGTGAACTCCGGTCCCGAAGCGCCTCCGATCTACCTTCCTGGAAGCGCCGAACCCACTTGGCACAGGTCTTGGCGCTCACGTTGAAGCGGGCTGCAGCCAGCTTCAACGTGCATCCCTCATGCAGAACTTTTCTGGCCAATTGCTCTCGCTGATGAACCATAAGTCTGGCATTCTGGTGGCAGTCCATTCGGTCTCCTGAGTATCTGCGGCCTTTGCAAACTCAGCTTCTCAGTTCTCGATCGAATGGGTAACCTATTAAAACTTCAAATCTAGGCAAGCGCAACTGGGAGGGCAAGGAGCCAGAGCGGCGGGCGGTTTTCGCAAACCAGCAACAAGTGCAAGGCGAGTACGACAAAGAGTTACTGAGAAAGCGCGGCGAGTTGGTGGAACGCAGCTTTCCCCACTGCTACGAAACCGGCGGGATGCGACGTTGCACGTTGCGCGGGAATAAGA